>NZ_JBHZEJ010000004.1:598-240961 GCF_042756365.1 Streptomyces sp. NPDC059092 | reverse complement strand
GCCGGCGGGAGCGGCGGGCCTCCCGGTCAGGCACCGGCGCCAGTTCGGGGGCCCGGGGCAGGGTCACCACGACCGGCTCCGGGGGTGGCGGCAGACTCGGGGTGGCCGGTACGGGAACGGTGACGGTGGGCCCCGGGCGCGGTACCTCGGTGGCCGCGTCCGCGAGCCGGGCGAACAGGTCGTCGGCGCGTACCGGCACCCCGGCGACGACGAGTTCGGCGACCGCGAGGCACAACTGCCGCAGCCCGGTGTCGCCCGGGGCGTCCAGGGCGACGGCCACATGGTCCCGGTCGCCGAGCACCCGCTTGACCCAGCCGGTGCACAGTTTGCGCGGCCCGTGCTCCACGAAGATCCGGACGCCGTCGGCCCAGGCCTGCTCGACCGTGGACGCGAAGTCGATCGTGTTCAATCCCTGCGCGGTGAGCGCCTCGGCGGCCCGCTCGGCCGTCGCCCGGTACGACTGTCCGGTGGCCCCGCTGTAGAACCGCACCCCGGGGACATCGACGGTGGGACGGTGGTGTGCCATGCGCCACGCCCCTTCCACCTCGATCAACTCCGGTGCATGGGCGGCAAGTTCGTAGTCCAGCTCGATCGCGAGGTCGGCGCCGGTCCGGGCCACGACGGCCGCGCACGCACGGGCCTCGCCGCCGATGACACAGACCCCGGGCGCGTTCACCGCCATCAGGTGGACCGCGACCTCACCGGCCAGCTCCGTACGGACCGCCTCCAGAGGCGTGTTGACCAGGTAGGTGGCCCAGCGGGAACCCTGGACGCCGAGGCGCGCCCAGTGGCGTCTCACCGCCCGGAGCTCACCGGTCAGCTCCGTCGTGAAGAGGCCGCTGTCCAGAGTGGCGTCGTACAGTCCCGAGGCGTCCGGCCAGGCACCGAGTGCGACCAACGCGGCAGACTCGCCCGAGGAGTACCCGACAGCGGCGTCCGGCCGCAGCCCGAGCACCTCCCGGGTGAGCACGGTGTGGAAGACGGCGAGTTCGGCGGCGTCCCAGATCTGGCCGAACACCCCCCGCTCCGTCCGGGACCGCAGCCGCGTGCCGATCGTCCCGTGCCGGGCCCGGACCGTCTCCCCGAGGGACGGCAGCGCGAGCATCAGCTCGTGGCCCATGCCCGGGTACGCGGCCGAGCCGTTGGTGTAGACGAACGCCGTCCGCCCCGCGACCGGCTCGTCCCGGTACAGCACATCCGCCGGACGGATTCCGCCCTCGGTCAGCCAGCGGCGCGCGGCCTCCCTGCGGCCCGGCAGCGTGGCGTCGTCGTCGACCACGAGCGCCAGCCGGGCCGGTCCTGCGGCGGACCGCGTATCGGACTCCAGCGCCGCCAGCACCTCCCCGCGGTCGGCGCCGGAGAAGACGTGCAGGCGTGGAGCCGGGCCCCGCAGCCATGGCCGGGTGTCCCCCGCGCGCAGCCGGACGCTCGCGGCGGGCCCCTCCAGCGGTGTCACCGTGACCCTCGCGGTGCGCGCGACGGCCGCGGTGTCCGCGGGCAGACCGGGACGCGGCACCGCGCGGTGCCGGAGCGCGAGCGCGGCGACCGCGACGCAGACCAGCCCGTACGCGGCGTGTGCGCGGCCGAAGGCCGACGCCGGGTCGAACGCGGCGTCGGAGCCGTCCCCGATGACCATGTCGGGCACGTCGGCGAGGGCAGCGCTGGGGGTGATGGGTCCAGTGGGGGTGACGGGGTCCTCGTCGAGCAGGGCGATGACGGTGTCGCCGTCCCTGCGAGCGGTGTCCAGCGACTTGAGGACCAGGACGACGGCGGCGTCCCCCGGTTCGCTGTCGTGCCCCAACTCCCGCAGCGCGGCCCGGTGGACCACCTCGTGGCACAGATCGGTGCCACCGACGAGCGCGGCGTCCGCCTCTCCCGACCGGACGGCCCGGGCCGCGACGTCCAGCGCCACCAGACCTGACGCCTCCTCCGCCGATACGGCGAAGCTCGCTCCGGCCAGGTCGAGTTGGGTGCTGATGCGGTTCGCCACCAGGTTCGGCATGCTGCCCACCACCGCCTCCGCGGTCATCGGCCCCACGAAGGCGTCCCGGGCGAGGGCCGTGGACGGCAGCGCGCCGGCCGGCCCTGCCTGCTCCAGCCAGTACGGAACCCGCCAGCGGGCACCCGCCCGCGCCACTTCCGGGTCCACCCCCATACCGACGACCACCATGGTCCGCTCACGGGGCAGGGACACCGTCGCGGCGGCCTCCCGGGCGGCCTCCAGCACCAGGAGCTGATGGCGTACGGTCCGCTCCAGGGCGAGCGGCGGGAAACACAGGTCAGTCAGCTCCACCGCGATCTCCGTGGCGGGGCCGCGCCGTTCGCCGCCCAGCACCGCCCGGCGGAAGTCCTCGGCGCAGGTCCCGCCGCCGACCCGGGCGCCCAGGGCGACGATCGCCACCGGGGAACGGCCGCCGCCCGGCGCGTCCCGCACCGGGGCAGGAGCGGGCGCGGACGCGGCGGACACCGGGCGGGCCGGGGAGCGTAAGGCCGACACCGGGCCGCTGCCGTCGTCCGGGAGATCCACGATCAGATGGGCGTTGGTCCCGCCGAATCCGAACGCGCTCACCGCAGCCCTGCGCGGCCCCGGCCACGGTTCCGGCGCGGTCAGCACCCGCAGCGGCGTGCCCGCCAGCGCCTCCAGCGGACGTTCGGCGCCGAGCGTCGCCGGGCGGATACCCGTACGCAGCGCGCCGAGCACCTTCAGCAGCCCCGCCACCCCCGCCGAGGCCAGCAGGTGCCCGACGTTCGACTTCGCCGAACCGATGGGCACATCGTCACGGGCCCCGAAGACCCTGGCCATGCCGCGCGCCTCCACCGCGTCCCCGACCGGTGTCCCCGTCGCATGGCACTCGACGAGCGATACGGTCCCGGGTGCGAGGCCCGCCGCGTCGTACGCCAGGCGCATGGCCCGTACCTGGCCTTCCTCCGCCGGGCTGATCAGCCCGGCGCCGCGCCCGTCGTTGGACAGCCCGACACCGCGGATCACGCCGAGCACGGGCAGCCCGGCGGCGCGCGCCTCGGACAGCCGCGTCAGGGCGACGAACCCGGCCCCTTCGCCGGGCACCAGCCCGTCCGCGTCCCGGTGGAAGGGCCGGCTGCGCCCCGTACGGCTCGTCGCGGACAGCCCGCAGAACCCCACGTGCAGATAGAGGGGGTCGGCCCGGTTGACCGCTCCGGCCACCATCAGGTCCGCCGTGCCGTCGTGCAGCCGGTCGCACGCCATCTTGATCGCGTACAGCGAGGAGGCGCAGGCGGCGTCGAGGGACCACGCGCCCGCGCCGAGCCCGAGTGCCCGGGCCGCGAGGAGGGCGGGCACTCCGGACGAGAAGCGGTTACGGGCGTCGGGCCGCACCCGGCGCTCTCCCGCCAGCAGGGCGTCACGGACCAGGGGGTCCTGCGCGGACAGCCAGACGTGCTCGGCGAAGGCTGATCCTGCCGGCGTGGGATAGGACAGATTGCCCAGCACCAGCCCCGCGCGCGGCAGCGGTCCCTCGCGGCCCGCCTCCGTGAGGGCCTGGCGGACGCCGTACAGGACCCAGTGGAAGAGCGGGTCGAGCGACAGGACGCGTTCCGGGGCGATCCGGAACCCACTCGGGTCGAAGACGGACTCGAACCCCTGTACGTATCCGCCGGTATCGCCATAGGTACGGTCGAGGTGGTCGTCCACCGAGCCCATGGCCCAGCGGTGCGGCAGCCGCCACAGGCCCTCCGGGACGGCCGACAGGCTGCTGCGGCCCGCGGCGACGTTGTCCCAGAACGTGTCCGGATCGAGGGCGTCGGGCAGCACACACCCCCGGCCGACGACGGCGATCGGTTCGAATTCCATACGGGGCTCACTCCGGGCCGGGGGAGGGATGGACGGGCTGAGTGCGTGAGAAGCAGGCGAAAGGGGAGGCAGGCGGGAGGGGAAGCGGGCGGGAGGGGAAGAAGGCGGGAGGGAAGAAGGCGGGACTTTCGGAAGACGCGCTAGGAAGGACGGCGGACGAGTTCCACGCCGAGCAGTTCCAGCCGGACGGACCCGTCCGCGTCGATCAGCGCCGCGTCGCAGCGCGCCCCCGTGGTGTGCGCCTTGCGCCCCCGCACCACACACCGCACGGTGCCGTCCACCGGGCCGCGCCGGTGCACCCGGCATTCCGCGACGGCCATCGGCAGCGTCGCCGCACCGACGGCGTTCCGCGCCCAGACCAGGGCGAGTTGGAGCGCGCCGTCCACGGCGGCCGGGTCCAGCGGCCAGTGTCCCCCCGGCCAGCCCAGGGCGCGCAGGCCCGCGACGGTCGCCTCTGCGCCGTGCTCCGAGACACCGTGCGGGGTGCGGACGGACCGGAACCGGGGGCCGTGGAAGAGGAGTTCTCCGTCGTAGAACTCGCCGCGGTCCAGCTCCAGGCCGTCCGGACTGCCCCAGCCGGCCGGATTCGGCTCCACGGCCCCGGTGTCCAGCACGGCCCGGAAGTGCGCCACCCCGTCCGCGCCCCGCAGCTCCGCTTCCAGCCCCGTCACCGAACAGGCCGCGCCCCTGCTCCCGTGCACGGTGAGCCGGTGGCCCCCACCGGTCAGTTCCGGCAGGGCGAACTTCTTGTACACCCGCAGATCGCGCACGACGAGCGGTCCGGCGTCCGGCAGCCAGGCGGTGGCCGCCCCCGCGAACCAGTTCAGGACCATCGCCACGGGCAGCACGGGAACCCCGGCGATCGCGTGGTCGGCCAGTTGCGGCAGGGTGTCCGCCCGGACCAGCAGCTCTGCCGGGGGCGGATCGCCGGCGGGGGACAGGGCCGCGGGGTCGTCTCCGGCGACCAGGGTGACGCGCGCCTCGCCCGCCGCGCCGTCCAGCTCGGCCGTGAAGGCGGCCGCGCCTCGCTCCTGAGGAATGAGCGGAACTCCTGACCTGCCGAAACGCGCGGCCAGGGCGGGCGTGACCATGCCGCCCTGCCACGGGCCCCAGGCGACGCACCGCACCAGGCAGTCCGGACGGCGGGCCTGTTCCACCGAGGCCACCTGGTTCAGGACCTCGTTGGCCATGGCGTAGTCGCTCTGCCCCGCGTTGCCGTACACGGCGGCCACCGAGGAGAACAGGCAGATCACGTCCAGCGGATCGTCCGCCGTCGCGGCCAGCAGCGCGCGCAGACCGTCCACCTTGGTCGACATCACCAGCTCGACCCGCGCGTCGCTCTTGTCGGCGATCCGCCGGTCGGCCAGTACCCCCGCACCGTGCACGATCCCGGTGACCGGGCCCCACACGTCGCGTACGTCGCGCAGTGCGGCGGCCAGGGCCTCGCCGTCGCGGGCGTCGACCTGGACGTACCGGACGGGAGACCCCGCCGCCTCCAGTGCCGCCAGGGTCGCCCGTACCTCACGCGCGGCCAGAATCTCCCGGGCCCGTGCCGTGATCCGGGCGGGCGAGGAGGCGGGCGAGGAGTCCGCCGCGCCTCCGGCGGAGCGCTCCGCGAGCAGCCGGACGAGCGCGGGTTCGTCGGCGGCCGACGCCAACCCGTCGGGCTCGGGGACCGGTTCCGTCCTGCCGAGCAGCACGATCCGCGGACGGTGCGTCCTGGCCAGGTCCAGCAGCGCGGCGGCGGTCACCCCGCGGGCCCCTCCCGTGGCCACGATCACCGACGTGGAGGTGATCCGCCGTGCGGTGGCGGGCGTCACCGGTGCGGGCACCGCCCCGGGGATGGTGCGGGTACCGTCCGCGCGGAGACCGGCCTCCAGGGCTGGGCCGCCTTCGAGCAGCTCCCGCACGATCGCCTCGGCGACCGCCTCGTCGTCCCGGCCGCCCCGCTCGCAGTCGACGGCCTTGACCGAGGTGCCCGGCCACTCCTTCGCCGCGGTCCTGACCAGACCGGCGACACCGCCCAGCCACGCGCGTTCGGACGCGTGGCCGCCGAGTCCGAAGTCGCCCCCGGTGTCCTGCACGGTCACGAACAGCCCGCCCCGCCCGTCCGTCCGGGTCGCCACCGAACGCGCCGCGCGGAACACCGACCGGTGGACCTCCCGCGCCTCGTCCGGCGTGCCGCTCCCGGTCAACGCGCCGAGGTGGACGACACCGCGCGCGTCCTCGGGCACCTCGGCGACGGCGGCGGCGTCCACGCCGCGCTCCGCCAGCTTCCGTGCGACGAGGCCGGTGAGCCCGCTGCCGTCGAGGCCCTCGCCCGTCACCACGAGCGGCCCGTCCAGGAGCCCCGCCATCGCCAGACCGGCCGCCGGTGACTCCACCGCGCGCGGCACCAGCCTGGTCAGCGCCGTCTTCGGCCCGGCCCAGGCCCCCGGCCCGGAGCCGGCGGGCAGGGTGGGGGCCTCGGGGACCTCACCGGCCCCGGGGACCTCACTGGCTTCGGGGACCGAAGCGCTCGCCGTGTCGGGAGCCTCCGGCGCGCCGGTCGTGGTGAGCGCCTCGACGATCTCGCGCAGGGTGCGGAGCTTGCCGAGCCGGCCGACATCCCCCGCCGCGACGTCGCCCACCTGCCGGCGTACGGCGGACAGGATCTCGACCCGCTTGATGGAGTCGACCCCCAGATCCGCCTCCAGCTCCATGTCCACGCCCAGCATGTTCATGGGATAGCCGGTGAGCCGGGCCACCACCGAGAGCAGCAACTCCTCCAGCTCCGACGCCGACAGGGGCGCGTCGGCGCCGGCTGGTGCCCGGTCCTCGGCAGGGGACGGTACAGGCGCGGGTGTGGCTACGGGGGCGGGGGCTGTTACGGGTGGGGCTGCCTGAACTCCGGCCGCGACCGGGGTCACGGGCGTCGCTGCCTGTCGCGGTGCCGAGGGGCGGGGGAGCGGCAGCGGTGCCGGGGGAGCCGGGGCCTCGATCACCTCGCGGGCGCCCTGATCCCCGCCGCCCCGGATCCCCTGGATTTCTTGCACCCCCAGCGCTCCTTGCCCGCCTCGCACCCCGAGCATCGCGGCCAGGGTGGTCTCGGTCATCCGCAGGAAGGCGATATGGCTGTCCGTCAGCATGCGTTGACAGGCGGCGTGGGCCTCCGCCGTCTGCCGCTGGACGCTCTCGACCGCGGTGTACCAGTCGGCGCCGAGGGGGACCCCGGGCACGGCGTCGTAGGTGGGCACCGCGACCTCGGCCGGCACCGTTCCGTACGCCGGCGGCTCCGGGGCGGGGAGGGGGGTGGACGCGTACGCGGGCATGGGAACCGCCAGGGTTTCGGGAGCGGGAGCGGGAGCGGGAGCGGAAGTGGGAGTGGGAGTGGGCCGCGGCTGTTGTTCCAGCGGTGATTCCCGCGCGGACGTGGGCGTGGGCGCGGACGCGGGCGTGGGCGTGGGCGGTTCGGCGGCTCCGGCACGGGGCGGGTAGAGCTGACCGTAATTGGCTCCGCTGATCTTCACGGTCATCCGGGGCTCGGGCTCCTTCGCCGGCGTTCCCGGCGAGGCGTACGGCGCCCAGAGCGGGTCGAGATCGAGGGGCACACCGCGTACGGCGAGTTCACCGAGCGCGGTGTGCAGGGTGGTGACCCCGGACCGGCCCGGCCGGTCCAGGGGGACGGCCGCGTGCTCGCGGTCGCCGAGGATCTGCCCGACCAGGCCGGTCAACGCGGTGCCCGCGCCCACCTCGACGAAGGTCCGCACCCCCGCCGCGTACATCGCCTCGATCTGGTCCTGGAAGAGCACGGGCGAGGAGAGGTGGCCGGCGATCCGGCGTCGTACCTCGTCGGGCGAGGCCGGGTACGGGGCCGCGTCCGCGTTGCCGTAGACCTCGATCCGGGGCTTCGTGAGCGGGACCGTGCGCAGGAACGCGGCGAGCGGTTCACCGGCCGGGGCGACCAGCGGGCTGTGGAAGGCGGTCGAGGTGGTCAGCCGGCGGGTGGTGACCCGCTCGGCCGCGAAGGCCTCCTCGGCTCGTGCGACCGCCTCCTCCGTCCCCGAAAGTACCGTCTGAAGAGGGGAGTTGTGGTTGGCCGGCCAGAGGTCGCCGAGTCCGCCGCCGGCCAGGACCGCCGCCACGTGCGCGCGATCCGTCGCCACGGCGAGCATCGCGCCCGGCGCGGTGGCCACGTCCCGCATCAGCTCACCGCGCCTGCGGGCCACGGCGACCAGCGACCCGGCGTCCAGGACGCCCGCGCAGTGCAGTGCCACCAGCTCACCGAAGCTGTGGCCCGCCACGCAGTCGGGCCGCAGGCCCAGGGACCGCACCACTTCCAGCAGCGCGAGCGCGTGCACCGCGAGCGCGGGCTGCGCCCACTCGGTGGCGGCCAGCAGCGCCTGCTGCGCCGCGCGCTCCTCGTCGGTGAAGGCGGGCGGCGGGAACACCACCCGGTGCAGCGGCAGTCCGTCGAACCCGGTGCCGCCCAGCTGGTCCCACACGGTCTGGGCGGCCGGTGCCAGCATGGCGAGACCGGCGCCCATACCGACGTACTGCGACCCCTGCCCCGGGAACAGGAAGCCGATACGGCCGGGCGTGGGTGTCCCCGAGGCGTACCGGACACCGTCCGGTGTCGAGAACGGCGCCCCGGGCCTCCGCCGGATCAGCGCGAGCGCCCGCGCGTACGTTTCCCGCAGATCCTCGACGCCGGTGGCGACGACGGCCAGCCGCACCGGGGCGGTGGGGGAGAACGCGCGGTGGCTCTCCCGCGCGAGCGCGGCCAGCGGCCGGCCGCCGCCGGTGTCCGGCGACGCGAGGCCGGACGGTGCCACCAGGTCGGACGGCGACGCGCCGCTGAACAGGACGAGTTCGCCCGGTGCGCAGCGATGGCGCGCCGCCACCCGGCCCGGGGCGCCCGAGGGCACGTACTCCTCCAGTGTGACGTGGAAGTTGCTGCCCCCGAAGCCGAAGCTCGACACCGACGCCCGGCGTGGGTGACCGGCGGGCCGTACCCAGGGCCTGGCCTCGGTGTTGACGTAGAAAGGGCCGTCCGGGGCGGCTGCCGCCGGGTTCGGCCGGTCGACCTTGATGGTCGGTGGCAGCACCTTGTGGTGCAGGGCCATGACCGCCTTGAGCAGCCCCGCCGCGCCCGCCGCGCACTTGGTGTGGCCGATCTGTGATTTGACCGAGCCGATCGCGCACCACTGCCCGTCCGTACGCCCCGACGCCCCGAACACCTCGTTCAGCGCGTCGAGTTCGGCGGTGTCCCCGGCCTTCGTGCCGGTCCCGTGCGCCTCGACCAGCTCCACGGTCGCCGGAGAATAGCCCGCCTGCTCGTAGGCGCGTCGCAGGGCCCGCGCCTGACCGGCGGGCAGCGGCGCGTAGATCGCCGAACTCCTGCCGTCGGACGAGGTGCCGATACCCCGGACCACCGCGTGGACGCGGTCGCCGTCCCGTTCCGCGTCGGACAGCCGCTTCAGCGCGTACATGACGACCGCTTCGCCGAGCATCGTGCCGTCCGCCGCGTCCGACAGCGGCCGGCAGTCACCGCTGCGGGACAGCGCGGGCGTCTTGGAGAACGACAGGAACATGCCGATTCCGTTGCCGGTGTCCACGCCACCGCTGATCACCAGGTCGGCCCGGCCGAGCGCCAGCTCGCCGACCGCGGTGGACAGCGCCGCCAGGGAGCTGGCGCAGGCGGCGTCGGTGGTGTGGTTGGTGCCGTGCAGATCGAACCGGTTGGCGATCCGGCCCGCGACGACATTGCTGAGCAGCCCGGGGAAGGTCGACTCCCGCCACGGTGTGTAGTGCGCCGAGACGCGGTCGCACACGGCCCGCGCCTCGGCCTCGGTGAGACCGCTCTCCCGTAACGCCTTGAGCCACACGGGGCGTTCGGTGCGGCCGTACATGTGGGGGAGCAGTTCCAGGGCGGACACCCCGAGGACGACGCCGACCCGGTCACGGTCCATGCCCGACAGGCCACCGGCATCGGTCAGCACCTGGTCGGCCACCATCAGGGCGAGCAGCTGCGAGGTGTCCGTCGCGGACAGGCTGGTGGGCGGCACACCGTACGCCATCGGGTCGAAGTCGACGTCCGGCAGGAACGCGCCCTTTCGGGCGTACGTCTTGTCGGGGGCGGCCGGGTCCGGGTCGTAGTGGTCCTCCACCAGCCAGCGGGAGGACGGCACCTCGGTCATCAGGTCCCGGCCGCCGGTCACGATCCGCCAGTAGCCGGCCGCGTCCGTGGCGCCGGGCACGAGGGCGCCGGCGCCGACCACGGCGACGGGCACCTGGTGAGGGGTGGAGGCGGTCACGGTCTCTCCTCGGGTTCGGGCGGCGGGAGTTGACGGGTCCGGGGCGCCGGGGCCGCTCATGCCAGCGCGCACGGTGTGTGGACGAACGCGTCGGACGGCAACGGCACGCCGTAGGTACGGAGTTGATGGGCGCGGGTGAGTACCGCGGCGCCTTCGAGCAGGTTGAGCGCGATCTGCACCACGGACCGGTTCGCCGGTTCGGCCAGGAACGTGCCCGCGGCCCACCGGTTGAACGCGCCCATCGCGGGACCGCACCAGATCTGGTAGTCGGTACGCCGGTCCGCCTCGCCGGTGATCGCCCACCGGCTCGAACTGCCCAGGTACCAGCGGAAGACCAGCGCCATACGGTGCTTCGGATCGGACTCGGCCCGGGTGATCTCGGCGGGATCGCGCCGCTCCCAGAACGCGACGGTGCGCCGCCAGACCTCGTCGAACGGGGCGCGCAGCACATCCCGTTCGATCGGGGCGCGCACCGCGGGCGGGATCTCCTCCAGCGAACCGTATGCCCGGTACGCCGCGTGGAGCCGGCCGGCCCGCACGGCGAACATCGTTCCCCGGGAGAGCACTTGGAGCCGGACGCCCAGCTCGAACATGTCCGCCGCCGGCGCCATGGTCACATCGGCGACGTCCGCCTCGCAGAGCATCGCCTTGGCCTCGTCGGACAGCCCCGCCTCGATGGCCGTCTGGTTCACCGACCCGACGACCACGTAGGACGCGCCGAGGGCGAAGGCGGCGGCCACCGCGGCCGGTGTGCCCAGCCCGCCGGCCGCGCCGACCCCGACCGCCCGGTGGTAGCCGAACCGCCGGCACAGCGCGTCGCGCAGCGAGGCGATGCTCGGCAGCAGGACCGACAGCGGCCGGTTGTCGGTGTGTCCTCCGCTGTCGGCCTCCACGGTGATGTCCTCGGCCACCGGCACGAGGGCCGCGAGTCCCGCCTCCTGCGACGTCAGCTCCCCCTGTCCGACGAGCCGGTCGAGCAGCGCGGCCGGGGCGGGCGAGAGGAACCTTTCGGCCACCTCTGGGCGGGAGACCTTGGCGAGCATCCGCGTACGCCGGACGATCCGGCCGTCCGGGCTCCGGCGCAGCCCCCGGGCCGAGCACAGCACGACGGCCGGGGTCAGCTCCATGAACGCCGACGCCGAGATCAAGGGCACATCACACCGCAGCAGCAGCTTGGCGACGCGGAACTCCAGCTCGGGTTCGGCCGGTGAGTGGATGAGGTTCACGCCCCAGTTCGGGCGCGAGCGCAGCTCGTCGGCGAGTGTGTGCACGGCCCGCTCCACGTCGGCGTAGGCCAGGCCGCCGGCGCCGAAGAACCCGAGCATGTCCGCACGGGCCATCGCGGACACCATCCGGGTGGTCGCGATGCCGTTCGCCATCTCACCCGCGACATAGGGGAAACGGACGCCGTGCGCCTCGCAGAAGGTGCGCCCGCCGAGCCACTCGGGGTACAGCGGTGGCAGCGTACCGAGTACCGGGACGCCCGGCGGGGGGCCGGTCGCGAGCCCCAGCTCACGGCCGTCAGGACCGCTGACGATGTGGACGGGTTCCCGGATGCGCCGGGCGAGGGCGGCGATCTCCTCGGGGGAGAAGACCGGCGGGGACGCGGCGGGGGAGCCGGGAGCGGCGAGGACGGACACGGAGGGCTCCAGCGGGAGGGGAGGTCGCTCGGGGGAGGCGGCGGTTGCTCGGGAGTGGTGGCGGACACTCGGGGAAGGCGGCGGTCGCTCGGGGAGGGCGGCGGGCACTCAGGAGGACCGGGCGGAAGGGGCGCCGGTCGCGTGCGTGGCCGGCGGCGCGGCGGGGCCGCGGTCCCTCGCGGCCAGGCCGGAGCGCAGATAGCCGAGGTCCACCCGGTCGGAGGCCGCCGACGGCCCGAGCAGGGTCCTGACCCGGGTGTCGTCGAAGCGCCGCCGGTGGACGAGATAGGCCGTCAGCCCCGGGTAGAACGCCAGCAGGGACTCCAGTGCCGACGGCTCGTCCGGCTCCGTGGCGACCAGCTCGACCGAGACCGGCACCAGCCCTTCCAGCAGGGTCACGACCGTCGGCACGGGCACGTCACGGTCATGGACGACGTGGTACGTGTCGACCCCGCCCGAGGGTGTCCGGTCGGCGAGGCGCACCATGACCTCGGCCGCGTGCTCCACCTGTACCAGGTTCAGCCGGCCGTGCGGATGCCCCACCACCCGGACGCGGGGGCGGCCGTCGCGGTCCGGGCCCCCGGTTCCGGCGGTGCGTCGCGCGTCGCGCAGGATCCGCTCGATGACCTGGAGCGGATGCGGGGGCAGCTCCGGGTGCGGCGGCAGATCCGTGACCAGGATGCTGGGCCGCAGCACCATGACCGGACGGGCGTGCTCCCGGGACCACGCGTGAATCAGCTTCTCCGCCTCGTACTTGGAGCGTTCGTAGGCGTTCTCGAAGCCGTACGCGTCGTCCAGCTCGTCCTCGTACGCCACGCCCTCGCGCCGCCCGCCGGCCACGAAAGCGGTACTCACGTGGTGGACCAGGGGCTGTCGGCGCCCGGCGGCGGCCAACTCCAGTACGTGCCGGGTTCCTTCGACGTTGGTCCGGCGCAACTCGGGTAGTTCTCCCTCCAGGTTGATACTGCCCGCGCTGTGCCAGATCGCGCCGAGACCGTCGGCCAGTTCCTGGAAGGCGCGCTCCGGGAGACCCAGCCGGGGCCGCTCCAGCTCGGTCTCCACCACCCGCAGCCGGTCGGTGAGTTCGGCGGTGAACTCCCCGGGCGCGCCGGTCAGTTCGAAGAACCGGGTGATGCGGTGCAGCGCGTCGCCCGAGCCCGCGTGGGCCAGGACCGTCACCGATCGGTGCGTGGCGAGCAGGCGACGTAACAGGCGCAGTCCGAGGAATCCGGTGGCGCCGGTGAGGGCGACCTGCACGACCATGCCTCCAAGGCTTCGAAAGGGACGAGACCGCGACCGCGTACGGTGGCGGGTTGTCGTCGGTGCGGAGCTATCAGGGCATTTCGGCAACGCGGAAAGCGCGCGTGCCGATGCGCGACCGCCCTGCCAGAGGTCACCCGAGAGGCTCTCAGGCCCTCCCCCGGGACCGGTGACCCGCTGACGCACCGCACACAGTGTCAGAAGGCGGCCGGCGGCCGGGCGCCGTTTCCCCCTACTCACCCGAACGGGGGACCCGCACCACGGCGCGGGTGCGCCTGGGACGGCCCCGCGGAGCCTCCGTCGCAGGTCAGGGTGGTCGACCGTACGCATGTACGGGCTGCCCGCGGTCATGTCCTCCTTTCGGGTGGTTCCACGGGCGCAGGCCGGGACGTGACCCCGGGGCGCGCGACGCTGGTCGACGGCCCGCGCGGGCCGGCCCCGGGGCGATGGTCCGCCGCGGCCCGTCGGGCGGCGCCCGGTCCTGGCCGGTCGGGCCGTCCGCCCGTCCGGGCTCGCCCCGCCACCGGTCCGCCACCGCCATGCCACCGACTCGCCCCGCCACCGGCCGGCCCGCCCCGTCGGCACGAACTGGAGTCCTCCGATGCCCGAGTCCGTTCCGTCAGTCCCGGCAGTCCCGTCCGTTCCCTCGCCCCGCCATCCCGCCCACGCGCTCGACCGCGCGTTCCTCAACCTGGAACGCCGCCACCCCGACGTCCGCTGGGACGCCGGCGGCGTCGCGTATCTGAGCGGTCCGCCCCCGAGCCTGGCGGACCTCCGCGCGTACGTGGGCTTCCGCCTGCCCCAACTGCCCCTGCTGGCCAGCAGGGTCGAGGGCGGACCGCGAAACCCCCGATGGCGGACGGACGCGGACTTCGCCGTCGACCGGCACGTCCACGAAGTGGTCGCGGACGGCCCCGGGCAGTGGGACCCAGCTCTGAACACCGCGCTCAACGCGCCGTTCGCGCCCGGCACCTACTGGGGGGTCTGGCTGATCCACGGCCACGCGCCCGACCGGTACGCGGTGTGTTACCGCTTCCGCCACGCCTGCCAGGACGGTTCGGCCGCCGCGATGACGTTCCGGGCCATGCTGGGCGAGGGGGAAGCCTCGGCCCGCCCGGTACCGGGGAGGGGCCGCGGGGCCGACCTGCCTCGACGGGTGGGCAGGGCCGTCGGGCTGGCCGCGAAGTTCGCGGCCGGTGCCCTCGTGGTCCGAGGTCCCCGTCCGGCCGTCCCCTTCGTCCGCACGGGCGAGAGGCGACTGTGGCGCGGCCGGGTACCGGCGGACGCCCTCCGCCGGATCGGCGCGGCGCGCGGCGGCTCGGCGCACGACGTGCATCTGGCGGCGCTCGCCGGGGCGTTGGCGGCCTGGTCGGCGCGGTCCGGTGTACCGCTCCCACGGGTGACGGCACTGGTACCCGTCGACGCGCGTCGCCCCGACGAGGACCAGACCTGGGGCAACCGCTGTTTCGCCCTGCCGCTGGAGCTGCCCGTACGGACGGGCCCGAACGGCACGGACGCTTCCCAGGGCGCGCAGGGCGGTCTGGGCGGTCTGCGCGGTCAGGATGGGTTGGGCGGCGATTCGCCCCTGTGGCGAGTGGATCGCGTCATGGCGAGGACCCGGGAGCTGCGCGGCGAGGCCTGGCGCCGGGCCATCCAGGACCTGGTCCGGTTCATGCCGAGCCGTCCGACCGAGTGGTACCTGCGACGGGTGATCTCCCCGCGCGTCACCCACGTCATGGCCACGTCCATGCCTCTCGCCGACAAGGGCAGCCTGGGGGAGACCCGGGTGACGGGAACCGCCCTGCTCCCCCTGCTCGTGCCCGGACACCTCTTCGGGGTGGGCCTGTCCTTCTTCGACACCTGGGCCGAGGTGTCCTTCCTGGCCGACCGATCCCTCCCCCTGGGGGAGGCGCTGCCCGGGCTGTGGGAGCGGGCCGTGGCCGAACTGGAGGAGGCCCCGGCGCCCAAGTGAGCGACGTGCGGCGCCGTTTCCGCCGCGCCGCACGCTCGTTGTGCACGGACGGGGCGGTTCCGCCGCCGTCCGGAAGCACCGAGGACGGAAGCCGCAAAGATCCGAAGTCGCGAAGCCCGGAAGTCCCGAAGCCCGGAAGTCCCGAAGAACCGAAGACCGGAAGTCCCGAAGACATGGCATTGACGGAGCGGCCCGATGGACGTCAGAGAAGTGCGTCATTCCTACCGTCGGCACGCCGTCCTGCGGGGCGTCGACCTCCATCTGGGATCCGGGGTCCTCGCCGGGATCGTCGGGGAGAACGGCGCGGGGAAGACGACGCTGCTCAAGATCCTCGCCGGTGAACTCGCGCCCGACCGTGGCTCGGTGCACCACAGCGGGAGGTTCGGCTACTGCCCGCAGTCCGTGGTCCTGGACGACTCCTTCACCGTCCGCCAGCACCTGGACCTCTTCCGGCACGCCTTCGGGCTCGCGGATCTGCGGCGGGCCGAGGAGGTGATGGAGACCCTGGCCCTCACCGAGTACCTCGACCAGCGCGCGGGCCTGCTCAGCGGGGGCTCGCGGCAGAAGCTGAACCTGACCCTGGCCCTCATGCACGACCCGGACGTACTGCTGCTGGACGAGCCGTACCAGGGCTTCGACTGGGAGACGTATCTGCGCTTCTGGGAGCTGGCGACGGAGCTGCGCGACGCCGGACGGTCGGTGCTGGTCGTCTCCCACCTGGCGTACGACGTCGACCGGCTGGACGAGTTGTGGCGCTTGGAGGGCGGACGTCTCACCCGCCAGGACCGGCGGCCGGAGGCGGCGGCATGAGAAGGCACTGGGCCCTGTTCACCACGGCTTCCCGGTACGCGCTGATCGGACACGCCCGCAACCGGTTCGCGATGCTGCTGGTCGTCGTGTACATCCCCGTCTGGATCACCCTGGCCTACGTGACCATTCCCGACCGGCCGGCGCCCTTCCGGCTCCGGGCCACGGGCGAGGTGCTGTCCCCGCCCGGCAACCACCTCACCCAGATCACCGGAGCGCTGAACGCGGTCACCCTGATCGCCGGGTTCATGATGTTCGCCGCCACCTTCACGGGCGGTGCCTTCGACCGGCGCCTGGCGATGGCGGGATACCCGCGCTTCCACCTGGTGCTCGCCAAGCTCTCCGCGCTCACCCTGGTCTGCGCCGCCATCGCCGCGTACGCCACGGCCGCCGCCGGCTTCGCCTGGTCCCCCCGGCAGCCCCTCATGCTCGCCGCCGCGCTGTTCTGCGCCGCCATGACCTACGGCGCGCTCGGAGTGGTCTTCGGGTCGGTGCTCCGCCGGGAGGTGGAGGGGATGTTCGCCATCCTGATGATCAGCATCCTCGATGTCGCACTCCAGAACCCCCTCTCCAGCTCCGGATCGGACAGCGCCGTCGTACGCTTCCTGCCCTCGTACGGGGCCGTGCAGGCCAGCATGTCCGCGGCCTTCTCCACCGCGTCGGTGGCCCAGGGCCTCGCGATCCAGCTCCTCTGGCTCACCGGCGCGGCGTTCGCCGCGTTCCTGGTCTTCCGCCGGCGTACCCGAAACGCGCTCCCACCGGTACGGAAGCGACGCACCCCGGACCGTCGCGGGCCGAACACGGACACGGCCGTGCGGCGCGAACACCACGACCGACCACCGGCCAAGTGACGTGGAGCGCCCGTTGCGTGGAGACCCGCACGGCGGGTGCGAAGGACGGGGGCGGGGAAACGGGTTGGTCGTAAGGCCAGTGCCGCGCCCCGGCCGTAAACGGCGGTGATCTCGCGAGGGTGCCACCGGCGCGGGTGGGTCCGGAGCCGCACGGCTGCGCCGAGGCGACGCCTCACGTCGACGATCGACGACCGTGACCGTACCGCGTGGGACCGGAGACGAGTTGGTTGAGCACCGGACGCCGCCGAAGCCCGGCAGGTCATCGGCCCGGGGCTTGCCACGGCTTGACCGCTCGGGCGGTTGCCCGGGGAAGCGGACGAGGTTTCGCCGCGGGAACGCCGACGTGCCACACGCGTGCCGGGGGCACATTGCCCCACACGGTGCGGCAGTCGGCACCATGGGTCTGCTGGAAGGCTTCGAGGACATGGGTGACGCCGCTGTGCCGGGCCAGGCTCCGGGAGGTGCCCAGCAGCGCGCGGAGGCGGGCGGTGCCCCGATAGCCGAAGTACGTCAGATGGCCGCCGGGCTTGAGCGCGGCCAGATAGCCCGCGAGCAGACCTGACACCTCGTCGGGGGCGAAGTTGGCGAACGGCAGCCCGGAGACGATCACGTCGTAGCGCGCCCGGGGGTCGAGCTCCGCGACCGGCCCGGCGATCAGCGTTACGCGTTCCCCATGGGCCGCCAGCCGCGGATCGGCACGCAGATCGGCCGCGAGCAGACGGGCGAAGCGGGGGTTGGCCTCGACCAGGTCCAGAGTGTCCTCGGGGCCGAGCAGGTCCGCCAGTACCCGCGAGACCGCACCGGTCCCGGCGCCTACCTCCAGCACCGTGCGCGGCTGCCCGGTCCGGTGCGCCAGCGGCGCGGCGAGCGCCTCGGCGAGGTGACGGCTGCTGGGGGTCACGGCCCCGGTCGTACGGAAGGTCCGGAGTGTCTCGGCGAGGAACAGCCGGCGGTCGGCGAGACGGCGGGCCGGGGCGGGTCGGACGGCTGGGGCGCGCGTCGGGGAGAAAACCATGACAGGGACGCTAGGCAGCTCCGGACGCCACGGAATCGGCCGATGTGCGGCGACGGCACCCGACGAAAGTCGGGGGTCGCGATGTCCGTTCGTCGGGGACACGGGGGCAGGTCGTCCCTAGGCTCTGTCTGACGAATAGCGCCGTCCGCCCGTAGGACGGGGCGCGCGGCGTCCGGTGCGCTGCACTCGCTCCGCTCGCTCCGTCTCGGCACACTGGATCCTCCTTCGGATGCCGAGCGCGATCGCGAGGAGGAGGATCGGCACCCTCGATGGCCCGGACGTACGTGGACGACTCCGACAACGCGGCGAGCGTGCGTGCCAGGCGTCGCGTGCCAGGCGGGATTTGTCAGACAGAGCCTAGGATGGCGAGGTGACATCCGGAGCAGAACGCGGGGTGCCGCTGTGGGTTGAGGCGCCGGCGGCGGTGCTGCTCGCCCTCCTGTCCACGCTGGAGGGCTTTCGGGCCGCCGGTGACACCCTGGCCGATCCCGCGCCGTGGGTCGCGGCGGCCGGGTCGGTCGGGGCGCTCGGCCGCCACCGGTTCCCGCGGGTGGCGGCGGGCCTTGCGTTGGCCGCGGTCGTCCTGGGCTCGGTGTTCCCGTTGCTGGTGACTCTGTATCACTTCGCCTCGCGGGGCCGGTTGCGGGCGGTGTGGGTGTGCCTGGGAATCGCGTGCGGCGCCGGGCTGCCCTGGCTGGCTCTCGCGCCGGCGCTGGGACGCCCGCTCTCCTGGGAACGGCTGAGCACCTGGACCGGCTCCGGCGTCGGCAATGCCGTACTGGTGGCCCTGGCACTGGCCCTCGGTATGTGGGCGGGCAGCCGGCGCAAGCTGCTCGGCGCGCTGCGGGACCAGGTGGAACAACTGCGGGTGGAGCGCGAACTCCGGTCTGAGCAGGCACGGTTGGCGGAGCGGGCCCGGATCGCCCGGGAGATGCACGACGTGCTCGCCCACCGGCTGAGCCTGCTGATGCTGCACGCCGGAGTGCTTCAGTTGCGCGAGGAAGGGATGTCCCCGGCCGGCCTGGAGCGATTGGCTCTGTTGCGCGGCACGGCCGGGCGGGCGCTGGACGATCTGCGCGAGGTGCTGGGGGCGCTGCGGTCCGACCGGCCCGACGAGGCCGAGGGCGCGATACCTGTTCCGGCGCCGGCTCTGCGGGACCTGGAAGAGTTGCTGACCGAGGCCAGGGCCGCCGGTCAGGTGATCGATTCGGTGGTGTCCGGTGAGGTGGAGAGCGCGTCCACCAGCCACCGGCTGGCGGTCCACCGCCTCGTACGGGAGGCTCTGACCAATGCCCGCAGACATGCCCATGACGCACCCGTCGTGGTCAGCGTGCACTACGGGCCACCGGCCACCATGGTGGAAGTGGTCAACGGGCCCGTTGACCGCATCGGAGGCATCGGAGGCATCGGAGGTAGCGGACACTCCGCGGCCTCCGAAGATTCCACGGTGCCGGGCGGTTACGGCCTGATCGGTCTGGCGGAGCGGGTCGCGGCGCTCGGCGGCCATCTGCACGCCGGTGCCTCCGGTGACGGTTGGCGGCTCTCCGCCCGGTTGCCCGCGCCTTCGTCCGTCCCCCCGTCGGCGTCGGTCTCATGATCAATGTTCTGGTGGTCGACGACGACGCCTTGGTCCGACTAGGTCTCGTCGACCTGCTGTCCACCGACCCGGGGCTCACCGTCGTCGCCGAGGCGTCGGACGGCCTGGCCGCGGTCGAACAGGCGAGCCTGCACCGGGTCGACATCGCCCTGGTCGACGTGCGGATGCCCCGCATGGACGGCATCACCGCGACCCGACGGCTGCGCGCGCTCCCCAACCCACCGCGGGTGATCACCCTGACCACCTTCGACCTGGACGAGTACGTCTACGACGCGCTCGCCGCCGGTGCCGACGGTTTTCTCCTCAAGGACACCGAACCGCGCGAGATCATCCGCGCGGTCCACGTGGTGGCGGACGGTCACGGCATGCTGCATCCGGCCGCCGCCCGTCACCTGATCGACCACTTCCACCGCGCGGCCCGCCCCGAGGCGCTGGAAGCACGCGCCCGCGTCAAGGGACTGACGCCCCGTGAGACGGATGTCCTCGCACGGCTCGCACAAGGCGATTCCAACGCGGAGATCGCGACGGCGCTGGGGATGCGCGAGAGCACCGTGAAGGCACACGTCAGCCGGATCCTCAACGCCTTGGGCTCCGGCAATCGCGTCCAGGCCGCCCTGCTGGCCCGCGACGCGGGGCTTGAGTGATCAACAGGCCCCACGGGACGGGCTCCGCTCAAGCGGAGCGTGGCCCTGGTCGGCGGGTTGCCACCCTGGTGGGCCGGGCTGCCACACCGCCCGTTCACAGTCATACGGCTCACGGAAATGGAACCGCCGTTCCCCCGGGGAAGCCGGAGGCGACCATTTCGCGTTGGGCCGTCGGTCGAATTGAGATCCGAACACATCGTCCGTAAACCGGGCGGCAACTATTTCTTTCCAAGCGGCGAATTCACCTCAGGTCGCCGCGCGGTCATATTTTGCACGGTCTCCGCTTTCACCCTCCATCAACCATTGCAAAGGGCAAGAAAAATAAGTTCTAGGAACATCCAAGTGGGCGGAAAGCGATCCACGCCGCGACTCCGGCAGGCGCACTCTGTACTCCGTTCACCCAGGTCCGCACCGGACGGCGTGTTCCGGTGCGGCGTTCCCCGAGGGGAGTCCGTGGAATGGTGCGTGGCAGGGCGAAAGCGGAGCGCCTGGCGATGGAAGCGTCCGAACGGCTGTTGTCGGCCGGTCGATTGCTGTCGCGGGCGCCGACGACACCGGAGGGGCGAGCGGTCATCCGTACGACCCAGACGGTCAATGACGCGCCGTATCGGGAGCGTTGGGCGCACGACAAGGTGGTGCGCTCCACGCATGGGGTGAACTGCACCGGCTCCTGCTCGTGGCAGGTGTATGTGAAGGACGGGCTGATCACGTGGGAGACCCAGGCGACGGACTATCCGTCGGCGGGGGCCGACCGGCCGGACTACGAACCTCGCGGATGCCCGCGCGGTGCGTCCTTCTCCTGGTACACCTATTCACCCACACGCGTGCGCTATCCACACGCCCGCGGAGTGCTCGTCGAAATGTTTCGTGCCGCAAAGCGACGTCATGACGGGGACCCGGTGGCGGCCTGGGCGGAGATTACGTCCGATGCCGGAATGCGCCGTCGCTATCAGTCCGCCCGGGGCAAGGGCGGACTGGTCCGGGTGGGGTGGGACGAGGCGCTGGAAATCGCCGCGGCGGCCCATGTCCACACCCTTCAGGAACACGGTCCGGACCGGATCGCGGGGTTCTCCCCGATCCCGGCGATGTCGATGGCCTCGCACGCCGTCGGCGCGCGCTTCATGTCGCTGATCGGCGCGCCGATGCTGTCGTTCTACGACTGGTACGCGGACCTGCCGATCGCCTCGCCGCAGGTCTTCGGCGACCAGACGGACGTACCGGAGTCCGGGGACTGGTGGGACGCGGCGTATCTGATGCTGTGGGGCTCGAACGTGCCGGTGACCCGGACGCCGGACGCGCACTGGATGGCGGAGGCCCGTTACCGGGGCCAGAAGGTGGTGGTCGTCTCCCCGGACTTCGCGGACGCCACGAAGTTCGCCGACGAGTGGCTGCACCCGCATCCGGGCACGGACGGCGCCCTGGCCATGGCGATGGGCCACGTCATCCTGCGTGAGTGCTTCGTCCAGCGGCAGGTGCCGTACTTCACCGACTACGTGAAGCGGTTCACCGACCTGCCGTTCCTCGTCGCTCTGGAGGAGAAGGAAGCCGGTACGCACACACCCGGAGCCTTCGTGCGGGCCCAGGACCTGGACCTGGAGAGGGGAGCCGGAGCCCGGGCGCGGCGCTGGATGCCGGTCCTCATGGATACGGAGTCCTGGGAGCCTGCCGTGCCCAACGGGACGCTCGGCGACCGGTGGGACAAGGAGAGGGAGGGGCGGTGGAATCTCGACCTCGGCGGTCTGGAACCGGCGCTGACGCTCCACAGCCATCCCGAAGCCACGGCGGCGACGGTGGTGCTGCCGCGCTTCGACGAGGAGGGCGCGGTGCTGCGCCGCGAGGTTCCCGCCGTGCGGGTGGGCGGGCACCTGGTGACGACGGTCTTCGACCTGATGCTGGCGCAGTACGGGGTGGGGCGTGCGGGACTGGGCGGTGAGTGGCCCGCCTCGTACGACGACGCGTCGACGCCCTGCACTCCCGCCTGGCAGGAGGCGATCACCTCGGTGCCCGCGGGGGCGGTGGTGCGTGCGGCGCGGGAGTTCGCGCGCACAGCGGAGCAGACCAAGGGCCGCTGCATGATCGTGATGGGGGCGGGGACGAACCACTGGTTCCACTCCGACACGATCTACCGCTCGTTCCTCTCCCTGCTGTTGCTCACCGGCTGCCAGGGCGTCAACGGCGGCGGCTGGGCCCACTACGTGGGGCAGGAGAAGGTACGCCCGTACGCGGGATGGCAGCAGTTGGCCACGGCCTCGGACTGGGCGCGCCCGTCGCGGCAGATGGCCGGCACACCGTACTGGTACCTCCACACCGATCAGTGGCGTTACGAGAAGTTCACCGCCGACACCCTCGCCGCCCCGACCGCGCCGGGTGGACTGGCCGGGCTGCACACCGCGGACCTGGTGGCGCGCTCGGCCCGGCAGGGCTGGATGCCGTCCTACCCGACCTTCGGCGCCAACCCGCTGGAGCTGGGGCGGCGGGCCCGCGAGGCGGACGGGGACGTGGGGCGGTGGGTGGCCGGCGAGCGGGACGCGGGGCGCCTGACGTACGCCGCCGAGGATCCGGACGATCCCGCGAACTGGCCGCGTGTGCTGACGGTGTGGCGGGCCAACCTGATCGGGTCGTCGGCCAAGGGCAACGAGTACTTCCTGCGGCACCTGCTGGGCGCCGCCGACAACGCGAGCGCCCAGGAGGCCGCGCCCGCCGACCGGCCGAAGGAGGTGGCCTGGCGGGAGGAGGCGCCGCGCGGGAAGCTGGACCTGCTGCTCAGCCTGGACTTCCGGATGACGTCCACGACGCTGTTCTCGGACCTCGTGCTGCCCGCCGCCACCTGGTACGAGAAGCACGACCTGTCCAGCACGGACATGCACCCCTATGTGCACGCCTTCTCGCCGGCCATCGACCCGCCGTGGCAGGCCCGTACCGACTTCGAGATCTTCCACGGCCTCGCTGCCGAGGTCAGCCGGCTGGCGAAGGGCCGCCTGGGGATCGCGCACGACCTGGTGGCCACACCGCTGCTGCACGACACCCCCGGGGAGGCGCCGCCGGAGGGGCCCACCGGGCCGCGGTTCACCCTGGTGGAGCGCGACTACACCGCGATCGCGGACAAGCTCGCCGCGTACGGCCCGCTGCCCGACGAACTGGGCATGACGGTCAAGGGAGTCACCGTTCAGCCCGACGCGGAGCGCCAGTGGCTGGCCGCCCGGTGCGGCACGGCTGCCCAGGGAGCCGCAGCGGGACGCCCACTCCTCGACACGGACATCAAGCTGTGTGAGGCGATCCTCGCCCTGTCCGGGACCACCAACGGCCGGATCGCCGCGGAGGGATTCCATCGGCTCGCCGAGCGGTGCGGTCCCGGATCCGGCCTGGACGAGCTCGCCGCGCACGTCGCCGCACGCCGCGTGGAGTTCTCCGACACCCAGGCCCGGCCGGTCCCGGTCGGCGCCAGCTTCGAGTGGTCCGGCAAGGAGGGCCACGACCGGCGCTACGCCCCGTTCACCATCAACACGGAGCACCGCAAGCCCTGGCACACCCTCACCGGCCGCCAGCACTTCTACCTCGACCACGAGTGGATCGTCGAGTACGGCGAGCAACTCCCTGTCTACCGGCCGCCGTTGAACCTCGCCGCCCTCGGTGAACAGCCGGTCCCCGGCAACGGCCCGGACCGGTCGGTGACTGTGCGCTACCTCACGCCTCACTCCAAGTGGTCCATCCACTCCGAGTACCAGGAGAACCTGCTGATGCAGACCCTGGCCCGCGGCGGACCGGCCATCTGGCTCAGCGTCCAGGACGCCGAAGCGGTCGGTGTCGCGGACAACGACTGGATCGAGGCGCAGAACGCCAACGGCGTCGTGGTCGCCCGCGCGATCGTCTCCCACCGCATGCCGCCCGGCACGGTCTTCATGTACCACGTGCAGGAACGTCTGGTGAACGTGCCGAAGTCGGAGGCCTCCGGGCGACGCGGCGGCGTCCACAACGCCCTCACCAAGCTGCTGATCAAACCCACCCATCTCATCGGCGGGTACGCCCAGCTGTCGTTCGCCCCCAACTACTACGGCCCCACCGGCAACCAGCGCGACGCGGTCACCGTCATCCGCCGTCGCAAGCAGGAGGTTGAGTACTGATGCGCGTCATGGCACAGGTGGCGATGGTCATGAACCTCGACAAGTGCATCGGCTGTCACACCTGCTCGGTCACCTGCAAGCAGACCTGGACCAACCGGACCGGCACCGAGTACGTGTGGTTCAACAACGTCGAGACCCGCCCCGGCCAGGGCTACCCCCGCGGCTACCAGGACCAGGACAAATGGCAGGGCGGCTGGCGGCTCAAACACGGCCGCCTCGTCCCGCGCGCCGGTGGTCGCGCCCGCCGCCTGGCCCGCCTGTTCGCCAACCCCGAACTGCCCACCCTGGACGACTACTACCAGCCCTGGACGTACGACTACGACAACCTGCTGTCCGCCCCGCTCGGCGACGACGTGCCCACCGCCCCGCCGCGCTCCCTGATCGACGGCCGCCCCACCCAGGTCACCTGGGGCCCCAACTGGGACGACGACCTCGGCGGCGGCCCCGACCACATCGCCGGCGACCCGGTGCTGCGCAAAATGAACGAGAAGGTGCGCCTGGAGTACGAGCAGGCGTTCATGTTCTACCTGCCGCGCATCTGCGAGCACTGCCTCAACCCGTCGTGCGTCGCCGTCTGCCCCTCGGGCGCGCTGTACAAGCGGATCGAGGACGGCATCGTCCTGGTCGACCAGGACCGCTGCCGCGGCTGGCGGATGTGCGTCAGCGGCTGCCCGTACAAGAAGGTCTACTTCAACCACACCACCGGCAAGGCCGAGAAGTGCACCTTCTGCTACCCGCGCATCGAGGCGGGCGAGCCGACCGTCTGCTCCGAGACCTGCGTCGGCCGCCTGCGCTACCTCGGCGTCATGCTGTACGACGCCGACCGGATCGGGGAGGCCGCATCCGTAGAGGACGCACAGGACCTGTACCAGGCCCAGCTGGACTGCTTCCTCGACCCCGACGACCCCGGGGTGGCGGCGGCCGCCGAAGCGTCCGGTATCCCGCACGACTGGATCACCGCGGCCCGCCGCTCCCCGGTGTACGACCTCATCCACCGCTACCGGGTCGCCCTGCCGCTGCACCCGGAGTACCGCACCATGCCCATGGTCTGGTACATCCCACCGCTCTCCCCGGTCGTCGAGACGCTCACCGCCACCGGACACGACGGCGAGGACCCCGCCAAACTCTTCGCCGCCATCGACTCCCTGCGCATCCCGCTCGCCTACCTCGCCGAACTGTTCACCGCCGGCGACACCGCACCGGTCGAGGCGGCCCTGTGCCGTCTGGCCGCCATGCGCACCTACATGCGGCGCGTCAACCTCGGGGAGGAGAAAGACCCCTCCATCGCCCGCGCCGTCGGCATGGCGCCGCGGGAGATCGAGGCCATGTTCCGTCTCCTCGCCCTCGCCAAGTACGACGAGCGGTACGTCATCCCCACCAGCTACACCACCCCGGCACCGGGCGATGACCCCGGCGGATGCAGCCTGGACGGCGCGGGCGGCCCCGGCATGTACGACGCGGACACCTTCCACGCCCCGCTGATCGCCGACGCACCACCGCCGGCCGAGCACGCGGGAGCCTCCCTGCGGGACCGCGTCAACCTCCTCAACTGGAACGGCCGGGGCCGCCCCGACGGCCTCTTCCCGCGCGGCAAGGAGAAGAAGGCGTGAACGACACCGCCCCGCTGATCCACCAGGCGGCCTCCCTGCTGCTGCTCCACCCCGACGAAGCCTGGCCCGACCGACTGGCCTTGGTCACCACGGAGCTGAAAGAACAGCCAGGCGCCGAAGCCGGTCTGCTGCGCGCGTTCTGCGAGGCCGTCTCCGGTGCCCCGGTCCTCGAACTGTCCGCCCGCTACATCACCACCTTCGACCGCAGCCGCCGCCGCACCCTCCACCTCACCTACTACACCGACGGTGACACCCGCCGACGAGGCCAGTCCCTGCTGAGCTGGCGGCAGCTCTACCTCACCCACGGCTGGCAGCCGCCTGCCGACGAACTCCCCGATTTCCTGCCGCTGGTTCTGGAGTTCGCCGCCCGCTGCCCCCGGCCCGGCCAGGACGCCCTCCAGGGCCACCGCGCCGGACTCGAACTGCTCCGCCTCGCCCTGCGCGACCACAAGAGCCCCTACGCCGACCTCCTCGAAGCCGTCTGCCGCACCCTGCCCGGCGCCTCGCCCGCGAACCGGGCCGCCGCCCTGCGCCTGGCCCGCTCCGGCCCGCCCACCGAAACCGTCGGCCTCCTGCCCTTCCCCCAGCTCGCCCCGCACCTTCAGGAGGCTCCCCGGTGAACCACCTGCACATCGCGCTGTGGGGCGTTCTGCCCTACCTCACCGCCACCCTCATGATCGCCGGCACCGCGTGGCGCTACCGCTACGACCGATTCGGCTTCACCACCCGCTCCAGCCAACTCCACGAGAGCCGCCTGCTGAGCACCGGCGGCCCGCTCTTCCACTACGGCCTGCTCCTCGTGTTCGCCGGCCACGTCATCGGCCTGCTCATCCCCGAATCCCTCACCGAACGCGCCCACATCCCCGAGTGGCTCTACCACGCCAACGCGGTCCTCGTCGGTGGCGCCGCCGGCCTCGCCACCCTCACCGGCCTGGCGATCCTCCTCCACCGTCGCCTGCGCGTCCCCGCCGTCCGCGCCGCGACCAGCCGCAGCGACCGCGCCGTCTACCCCGTACTCGCCGCCGTCCTGCTCGCCGGACTCGCCGCGACGGCCACCACCCTCCAACCCCACCCCTACGACTACCGCCTGGGCGTCTCCCTCTGGTTCCGCTCCCTGCTCACCCTGGACCCGGACATCCCCGCCATGGCCCACGCCCCGCTCGCCTACCAGGTCCACGCGCTGCTCGCCATGACCCTGTTCGCCCTGTGGCCCTTCAGCCGCCTCGTCCACGCCTTCACCGCACCCGTCGGCTATCTCGTACGCCCCTACGTCGTCTACCGGTCCCGCGGGGCACGAACGGCAACGGCCGCCCGTGACTCCCGGCCCTGCCCGGCGCGAAAATCGCCCCCGAACACGGTCACCCGCCGGTGACCCGCCTCGCACTGACCGAACGGTGCCGGGACCTGCCGCCCGCGTGCTTCGCCCCCGTCATGGCCACCGGCATCGTCGCGCGCGCCCTGAACGAGGCCCACGCCGTGACCGTGGCCGAAGCCCTGCTCATCACCGCCGCGTCGCTCCACACCGTCCTGCTCGCGGGGCTCACCGTCAAGGCCGTCCGGCACTCGGCCCACCTGATGGCAGAACTACGCGACCCCACACGCCTGTTCGGACACTTCACCCTTGTCGCCGCCTGCGGAGTCCTGGCAACACGCCTCGGGACGGGCCCGCTGCGCGCCGTCGCGTACGGCCTGGTCTCCCTGGCGGCCACCACGTGGGTCGTCTTCATGGCCTACGCCTGCGCCGGGCTCCGCCGCGCGTTCCGGCCGGCGCTGCGGCATGCGGACGGCACCTGGTTCCTGGCAGCGGTGGGGCTGCAATCGATCAGCCTCGCCCTCACGGCCCTGGGCCCCCGCCCCCTCCAGATCGCCGTCGCGTTCGCCCTCTGGACAGGCGGGGTCTTCCTCTACCTGGCGACTCTCGCCGTGGTGGCATGGCGTCTGTGGTGCCACCCGCCCGGCCCGCACCTGCTGACACCCGCCTACTGGGTCACCATGGGAGCCGCCGCGATCAGCACACTCAGCGGCACCCAACTGGCAGCCCACGGGGAGGCACTACCCGGCTCGGCGGCCCGGCTCGTCACCTCCACGGTGAGCGCGCTCTGGTGCTGGGCCACCCTCCTCATCCCGCCGCTGACCGCCGCCGGAGTCTGGCGTCATCTGCGTCATCGCGTCCGCGCCGGCCACGAACTCGCCCTGTGGTGCGTCGTCTTCCCGCTCGGCATGTACGCCACGGCCACCGCCCGGCTCGCCGAGGTGGAGGGAATCACCGTGCTGTCCGCCGCGGTCCCACCCCTGGCCTGGACCGCGGCGACAGCCTGGACCGCGGTCACCGCATGCCGCCTCCGCACCCGACACCACGCCGGCCGGGCGCGGCGCGGGGACGGCTCAGTCCGGACCGCCCCGGAACTCCAACGCCACACCGGGTAGCGCCACGGACCGTTCGCCCTCCGCCTCCAACAGCGCCCGAAGACCGAGAAGCAACCCCTCGGCCGGTGTCGAGGCGTCGTCGGCGTTGTAGCCGAGCAGGGCCCAGTGGGGGTCCTGGAGGAGGCTGAACAGCCGGGTGGGGAGGCCGCCCGCGCCGGTGAACACCCCTTGGCCGCGGGGCTGGACGCCCTTGCCGCGGGAACCGGTGAACGGCTGCGGCGCCCTGTCGATCAGCGGGAAGGGGGCGTTTCTGCGGGCGAGGCCGATGGCCAGGGTCAGAGGGAGCTGCGCGGCACCGTCACCACGTGCTTGCCCACGACGCCGCCGCGCTCGAACGCCTCGTGCGCCGCGGCGATGTCCGCGAGCGGATACACGCTGTCGATCACCGGGCGCAGCGCACCCGACGTGACCTGGTCGGCCACATCGCGCAGCACGGGGGTTCCGGGGTTCGCGCTGAAGGTGCGGATGCGGCGGGAGCCGTGCACGCTCGACGCGGCGATCGCGGCCAGGGCCGACGCGGACAGCCCGACAGTGACCATCCGGCCGCCCTTGGCCAACCTGCTTCGGTAGCAGTGCAGTTCCGTACCGGCGGTGTCGACGATGACGTCGAACGGCCCGATCCGCTCCGAGGTGGTGGAGCGGTAGTCCAGGACCTCGTCGGCACCGAGGTCGGTGAGGATCTCGGCGTGGCGGTCGCGGGCCATCGCGGTGACGTGGCCGCCCATGGCATGCGCCAACTGCACGGCGGCCGTGCCGACTCCGCCGGCCGCGCCCCGGACCAGGACCCGTTCCCCGCTCGCGAGGCGCACGCTGTCGCGTAGCGCGATCAGCGCCGTGGAACCCGTGACGACCAGGGCCGCCGCCTCGGCCGACGACAGGTCCGCCGGGGCATGCGCGAGGCGGTCCGCGGGGACCACGACGTACTCCGCCGCCCCGGCGACGGAGTGCCGCTGCCGGGGATGCACCGTGCCCCACACCCGGTCCCCGGCCCGGTAGCCCTCGACACCGGCGCCGATCGCGGCGACGGTGCCCGCGAAGTCCAGTCCCACACCGATCGGGAACCGGCGTCCCGACACCATCTTCAGCTCCCCCGCCCGGACGATCACGTCGTGTCCGTTCACGCTGGACGCCTCGACCGCGACCCGTACCTCACCCGCGCCGGGAGCGGGACGATCCACGTCATTGATCCGCAGTACGTCCGCCGTACCGAAACTCATGATCTGAACGGCCTTCATGTCGCTGTCCTTCCGTGACCTGCTGTGGTGCTCCGATGCTGGACCCCGCACGCGGCATCACGGTCGTACTCCTTTTCCTGGGTCCGGCGGACCCACCCTCGCGAGCCGCGCCGACGGCATACTGACGCCGTGACCGACTCCTCCCACGCCATGAGCGACGATCCCCGACGGGAACTCGCCGAGTTCCTGCGAACCCGCCGAACCCGGCTGCGGCCACAGGACGTCGGCTTGGAGCCCGGCCCGCGGCGGCGCGTCGCCGGGCTGCGGCGGGAGGAACTGGCGCTGCTGGCCGGGGTGAGCACGGACTACTACCAGCGCATGGAGCAGGGACGCGACGTACGCCCCTCCGAACAGGTCCTGGACGCTCTCGCGCGCGCCCTCGACTTCTCCGCCGAGGAGACCCGCCACCTGCACAGCCTCGCCGCCGCCGCACGCGTCCCGGCCCGTCCGCCGCGTTCGTACGAGCCGGAGGAGGTTCCGGACACCACGCTGCGACTGCTGCGCACCATGACCTCGCCCGCGCTGGTCGTCGGCCGTTTCCTGGACGTGCTGGCCTGGAACCCGCTCGGCGGCGCCCTGCTGGGGGAGTTCACCCGGCAGCCGCAGAGGGAGCGCAACCTGCTGGCGCTGTTCCTGCGCCCCGAGGCCGACCGGACGTGCCCGAACCGTGCGGCCACCGTCGCGGAGCTGATCGGAATGCTGCGAACACAGGTCGCCGCCGACCCGGGACATCCGCGCGCGGTCGAGCTGGTGGGTGAACTCGCTGCCCGAAGTGACGAGTTCGCCGCGCTGTGGGCCCTCCACGACGTGGAGGAACCGACCCGCGGCCATATGAGCCTCAACCACCCCCAGGTCGGCGAACTGAACCTGGACTGGGACGCCTATCCGATACCGGGCGACCTCGGCCCCGCGCTCATGGTCTGCACCGCCTCCGAAGGCAGCCCCGCCGCCGAACGGCTCCAACGGCTGGCTGTTCTGTCCAGGGAGGCCGGTGACGGATTCCACGGCGGGGTGATCTTGAACGAGTGAGGGGCTTCCGGATCCGGTGTGGATCGCGACATCCGCACGAACGGTCAGAAGGCCCTCACCATGCCTCGATGCCGTGGGAGGCCGGGGAGTCCGTCGTCACCTTGGCGTGGTGGCTCGGGCACCCCTCGCCCGCGATCACACTCGGTTACTATGCTCACTTCATACCGGAGGCTGGAAGCAGGGTGCGTACCGTCGGCGATGGACTGCTGCTCGGGGAGCGGGGAGGACCGCCTGCCGGTCGGAACTCCCCAGTTCTCCCCAGGGCCGTCGAGGGACGATTTCCGCTGCTGCACCCTTCTGTGAATGACTGTGGATTGCAAGGCTGAAGAGACAGGTAGCCTGGGAAAATGCTGAATCAGGTCATCGCGACCCGCTACATCACGCCCCTGCGTGAGGGTGGTTCGCTGCCGGGGCTCGTCGAGGCCGACGATCTCGGCACGTACGTCATGAAGTTCACCGGAGCGGGGCAGGGCCGCAAGACGCTCGTCGCGGAGGTCATCTGCGGGCAGCTCGCGCGCAGGCTGGGGCTGCCCATTCCCGAGCTGGTGGCGATGGAACTCGACCCGGTCATCGGGCTCTCGGAGCCCGATCAGGAGGTGCAGGAGCTGCTGAAGGCCAGCGGTGGGCTGAACCTCGGGATGGACTATCTGCCGGGGTCCATCGGCTTCGATCCGCTGGCGTACGAGGTGAGCCCCGAGGAGGCGGGCCGGATCGTCTGGTTCGACGCCGTCATCAACAACGTCGACCGCTCCTGGCGCAACCCCAACCTGCTGGTCTGGCACGGGGATCTGTGGCTCATCGACCACGGGGCCACCATGATCTGGCACCACAACTGGCCGGGCGCCCAGGCGTCCGCCGCCAAGCCGTACAACGCCTCCGACCACGCGCTCGCGCCCTTCGCCCCCGATGTCGCCTCCGCCGCCGAACAGCTCGCGCCGCTGGTCACGGAGGAGTTGCTGACCGAGGTCACCGCCGACGTACCGGAGGAGTGGCTGGCCGACGAGCCCGGCTTCGACTCCACCGACGCGCTGCGCCGCGCGTACGTGGCGCCGCTGCTGGAGCGCGCCGCGACGATCCACCGGCGCGTCACCCTCGACGCGCCGAGCGCCGAGCGGCCCTCGCGCGCGCCGGGGTGGCTGGCCGACCGGCTGGCCCCGCAGGGTGCGCGGAGCGGGAAGGGCGGCGCCCAGTGAGCACGAGGGACTTCACCGCGCCCACGTACGTCAAGAACGTCAAGGGCGAGAAGGACACGTACGAGTACGCGCTGCTGCGGGTCGTACCGCGCGTCGAGCGCGGCGAGTGCTTCAACGCCGGGGTGCTGGTCTACTGCCGTGCGCGGTCCTACGTCGGCGCGCTCACCCACCTCGACGAGGCCAAGCTGTCCGCCCTCGACCCACGGGCGGACCTCGCGGGGGTACGGGCGGCGCTGCGCGCGGTCGAGGGCGTCTGTGCGGGCGGTGACGCGGCCGGACAGGCCGCCTCGGACGACGCGGGCCGGCGCTTCCGCTGGCTGATCGCGCCACGCTCGACCGTCGTACAGCCGGGGCCTGTCCACACGGGGCTGACGGCTGATCCGCGGGCCGAGGCGGAACGGCTGCTGCGCCTTCTCGTCCTGTGAGTTCCTGGCGTCCGTTCCCGCTCCTCCTCGGCCCTTTCCGCCGTTTCGAGCCGGCCGATCGCGCCACCGGTGTCGTCGGCCGGTGTCGTCGGCCGTTGACACGGCGTGCTGCGGCTTCTAGCGTCATTCTGCTGAACCTACTAAGCGGTTGCTCAGCATCAGGGCCGCAGGATCCTAGGGCGAGGAGATCAGGGATGTCCACCACCGAGCAGCGCGTAGCGGTCGTGACCGGGGCGGCGCGTGGCATTGGCGCCGCCACCGCGGTACGGCTGGCCGCGGAGGGCCGCGCCGTGGCCGTACTCGACCTCGACGAGGCGGCCTGCAAGGACACCGTGGAGAAGATCACCGCCGCGGGCGGCACCGCCCTCGCCGTCGGCTGTGACGTCTCGGACGGCGCACAGGTGGAGGCGGCCGTCGCGCGGGTCGCCGCCGAACTGGGCGCGCCGACCGTTCTCGTCAACAACGCGGGCGTGCTCCGGGACAACCTCCTCTTCAAGATGAGCGAGTCCGACTGGGACACCGTGATGAACGTCCACCTCAAGGGCGCCTTCCTGATGGCGAAGGCCTGCCAGAAGCACATGGTGGACGCCGGGTTCGGCCGTATCGTCAGCCTCTCCTCCAGCTCCGCGCTGGGCAACCGCGGCCAGGCCAACTACGCCGCCGTCAAGGCGGGCCTCCAGGGGTTCACGAAGACCCTCGCCAAGGAGCTGGGCAAGTTCGGCATCACCGCCAACGCGGTGGCCCCCGGTTTCATCGTCACCGAGATGACCGCCCAGACCGCCGCCCGGGTCGGCATGGGCTTCGAGGAGTTCCAGGCCGCCGCCGCCACCCAGATCCCCGTGCAGCGGGTCGGGCGGCCGGAGGACGTCGCGAACGCGATCGCCTTCTTCGCGGGCGACGCGGCCGGGTTCGTCTCGGGGCAGGTCATGTATGTGGCCGGCGGACCGCTCAACTGACAGGGGGCGGCCGACATGACGGAGCAACCGGAGCGTAAGGAGCGGGGCGCGCGGGCCCCGGAGAGCGGGAGAGCCGCGCTGGTCACCGGCGCGAGCCGGGGTATCGGGTACGGAGTGGCCGAGGCGCTCGTCGCGCGCGGCGACCGGGTGTGCATCACCGGCCGGAACGAGGACGCGCTCAAGGCGGCCGTGGAGCGGCTCGGCGCCGACCGGGTGATCGGCGTGGCGGGCAAGGCGCACGACGAGGCGCACCAGGCCGTCGCCGTCGAGCGCGCCATGGAGACGTTCGGACGGGTCGACTTCCTGGTCAACAACGCGGGTACGAACCCGGTCTTCGGCCCGATGGCCGAGCTGGACCTCAACGTGGCCCGCAAGGTGTTCGAGACCAACGTCATCTCCGCCCTCGGCTTCGCACAGCACACCTGGCGTGCCTGGCAGAAGGAGAACGGCGGCGCGATCGTGAACATCGCGTCCGTCGCCGGGATCTCCGCGTCCCCCTTCATCGGCGCGTACGGGATGAGCAAGGCGGCCATGGTCAATCTGACCCTCCAGCTCGCGCACGAGTTCGCGCCGGGTGTCCGGGTCAACGCCATCGCGCCCGCCGTGGTCAAGACCAAATTCGCCGAGGCGCTGTACGAGGGCCGGGAGGCCGAGGCCGCCGCCGCGTACCCGCTGGGCCGGCTCGGGGTGCCCGAGGACATCGGCGGCACCGCCGCGTTCCTCACCTCCGACCAGTCGGACTGGATCACCGGGCAGACGCTCGTGGTCGACGGAGGGATCTTCCTCAACACCGGGGTCGGCTGACCGCCGGGCCAGGGACCCCGCGGACGGTGGCGCGTACGCGGGGGCCGAGCCGTCGAACGGGCTGGCAGGAGCCGTTGTCAGTGGCCACCGGTAGGTTCAGGGGCACAAGTGATTGCTTACCGGAGGTTGTTGACGTGACCGACACCGACATGCTGCCCGCGTCCTGGCGTGGTGTTCTCGGCGAGGAGCTGGAGAAGCCCTATTTCAAGGAGCTGACCGACTTCGTCGAGGAGGAGCGGGCGAAGGGGCCGGTGTACCCGCCGCGCGAAGAGGTCTTCGCCGCGCTCGACGCCACGCCGTACGACCAGGTGAAGGTCCTCATCCTGGGCCAGGACCCGTACCACGGCGCGGGGCAGGGGCACGGGCTGTGCTTCTCGGTCCGCCCCGGGGTGAGGACGCCCCCCTCCCTGCGCAACATCTACAAGGAGATGAAGGAGGAACTGGGCCATCCGGTGCCGGACAACGGCTATCTGATGCCCTGGGCGCGGCAGGGGGTCCTGCTGCTCAACGCGGTGCTGACGGTCCGCGAGGGAGAGGCCAACTCCCACAAGGGCAAGGGCTGGGAGAAGGTGACGGACGCGGTGATCCGCGCCGTGGCCGAGCGGCCCGATCCGGCGGTCTTCGTGCTGTGGGGCGCCTACGCGCAGAAGAAGCTCCCCCTGATCGACGAGGAGCGCCATGTGGTGGTGAAGGGCGCGCACCCCTCGCCGCTGTCGGCGAAGAAGTTCTTCGGCTCGCGTCCTTTCACCCGGATCAACGAGGCGGTCGCCGCGCAGGGGCACGCGCCCATCGACTGGCGCATCCCGGACCTCGGCTGAGGGCGGATGCCCGTCATGGCGGTTAGCGTGAGGTTCGTCGGAGTGACGGGACGAGCATGCGGAGGCGGCAGTGGCGGAGCGGCGGCAGACGTCGGCGGACGCGGTCCCGACCAGGATCGGGCAGGCGGTCATGCTGCTCCACGGCGGCGACCGCGAGGAGGCACGCAACCGCTTCGGTGAGCTGTGGGCGGAGATCGGTGAGGCGGGGGACGCGTTCCACCGCTGCACGCTGGCGCATTACCTGGCCGACACCCAGGACGACCCGGGGGACGAACTGGCGTGGGATCTGCGGGCGCTGACCGCCGTGGAGGGGCCGGACGGGGGTACGGGGGAGCATTCGCCCGCCGTGCGCGCCTTCTTCCCGTCCCTCCATCTCAACCTCGCGGCCGACTACCTCAAGCTCCAGCGGCCGGAGGCGGCGCGGCTCCATCTCGACCGGGCGCGGGACGCGGCGGACGCGCTCGGGGCCGCCGGGTACGGGAACGGGATCAGGACGGGCATCGACCGCCTGGAGCGGCGGCTGGGGGAGCCCTGAGCCCGCGGGCGCGGGGTCAATCTCCGTGCGTCCCCCGGCAGATGCGGGCCTGGGGGCTGTCGGCCGGCCAGCGCCCGTACCCCTCGCCGAAGGCGCAGACCTCGGTGAGAGTCGGTACGGACGGCAGTGTCGCGGGCAGCCGGGGCACCGACCGTTCGTGAGCCGCCTCGCGGGGCTGTTCCCGGAGCCCGGGTGACGACGGGGCCGGGGAGCGTTCCGCGCTCGCCGGCCGGCCGCCGGCCCCGTGGCCGGGTGCCGGGCGCCGTGCCCCGGGGGAGGCGTCCGGCACCACGCCGCGGGTCGGGGCGATCCGCTCCAGGGCCTCCTCGACCGGAGCCTGGACGACGTGTGGCTCCGCGCCGCCGGGCCCGGTGGAAGGGGCCGCCGCCGGGGGCGCGGGCCGGATCTCCTGCGCGGGCCGCGGCCCCACGGCCACACATCCGGAGGCGGCCGTGACCGCCACGCCCACGAGGACCATCACCACGTTTCTCGTTCGCTGCACGCGCGTAACTCTGCTGGGCGCGGGGCGCCGTTGGCGAGCGGAAGCGCGCGCCTTGGCCCGTACGGGTGAGGCCGATCGGGGGTACGGCCGCCTCCTGTTGACGGCTCGACGCGACTGGCCGCGCGGCGCGTGTCTCGCGGCACGCGCACCGGGTCAGTCGCCCGTCGTGCCGTCCAGGCGCTCGCGCAGGAGGTCCGCGTGGCCGTTGTGCCGGGCGTACTCCTCGATCATGTGCGTGTAGATCCAGCGGAGGTTGAAGGGCTCGCCGGTCCTCCGGTTGCGCTCGCCCGTGCCGAGATGGTCGAGCGGGAGCGGCGCGGCCACCTTCCGCGCATGGGCGATCTGGGCCTGCCAGGTGGCGTACGCCTCGTCCCAGGTGTCGTCGTCGCCCGGGTGGAGGTCCCCGTCGGGGTCGGCGTCGGTGTAGTAGAGCGGCGGGACCTTCTCGGCGGTCAGCCGGTTGCGGAACCAGGAACACTCGACCTCGGCCATGTGCCGGACGAGACCGAGCAGGCTCAGATCCGACGGCGGTACGGCCCTTTCCCTGAGCTGTTTCCCGTCCAGTCCGGCACATTTCAGGGCGAGGGTCTGCCGATGGAATTCGAGCCAGCCCTCCAGCATCTCGCGTTCGCCCGCGACGGTGGAGGGCAGAGCGCGGGCGGGAGTGGCCGGTGCGGCGGGCGGGGAGGCGTTCTCAGTGGTTGTCATGGCGGTCATCCTCACGTACGGCCGTCCACCGCTGCCAGGGGTTATCCGGCGGGCCCCGTGCCGTCGCCCGCAGATGGCACGGCATCGCCCAGCATGCCGCGCAGCAGTTCGGCGAAGCCTCGGCGCAGTTCGTCCAGGGAGGGTACGGCGCTGTGGTAGGAGCCGGCCGCGCAGGCGAACATCAGCCCCTCGCACCACGCGACCAGCGAGAGCGCGTGCCGTTCGGGTTCGGCGGAGCCCGCCGCCGTCATCATCGCGACCAGCGGTTCCCGGAACTGCCCGCCCGTCACGTCGTAGAAGGCCCGCAGCTCCGGACGGCGGGTGGCCTCCAGCGCCAGTTCGTAGCGGGCGATGAGCAGATCGGGGTGGCGGGTCAGGTACCGGTGCAGGGCCAGGGCCAGCGCGTCGACAGGGCCGGCCCCGCCGCCCATGGCCGCGGGCATCCCGTCCGGGGTGAGCACCCGCATCTCGCGCTCCGCGTGGCGTCGTACCGCCGCCTCCAGCAACGCCTGCCGGGTGCGCGCGTGGTTGGAGGTGGAGCCCTGCGGGAGCCCGGCCCGCTCGTCCACCGCGCGGTGGGTGAGTCCGCGCATCCCGCGCTCGACGAGCAGGGCGAGGGCGGCGTCGGCGATCAGCTCCGCGCGAGCCGTACCGCCCGTGCCTGAAGTGCTTGACGCGCCTGAAGTGCTTGAGGCACCTGAGGCACCTGAGGCACCTGAGGCACCTGAGGCGCTGGTGGCGCTGGTGGGGCGTGTCGTGCGTGGGGGCATGGCACCAATCTATCCCCATCACTACGCCTGTAGTACGCTGATGACGCCAACCACTACACCTGTAGTTCGCGCCGATGCTGGTGCGGCGAGTGGAGGAGACGCCATGAACCTGCCCAGGGCCGTCGTCATCGGCGGCGGAATCGGCGGACTGACCGCGGCCATCGCCCTGCGTCAGCGGGGCTGGGCGGTCACCGTCCTGGAACGGGCCCCCGCGCTCACCCCGGTCGGTGCGGCCATCGGCCTCATGCCCAACGCGCAGCGCGCGCTCGATGTCCTCGGCCTCGGCGGCCGGGTCAGGGAGCTCTCCGCCTGGCAGGGCGCAGGCGGACTCCGTACCCCCGGCGGCCGGTGGCTGAACCGGATGGACGGGCAGGCGGCGGCCGACCGGTTCGGCGGCCCCCTCGTCCTGCTCCACCGCGCCACGCTGCTCGGGATACTGCGCGACGCGCTCCCGGACGGCGCTGTCAGAACCGGGGCCGCCGCCACGCTCGCCGACCCCGGCGGCGAACGGAGGTCCGCTGTCGTGAACACTACGGAGGGCGTACTGGAGGCCGAACTCGTCGTCGCCGCCGACGGGATCCACTCCGCCGCACGCCGGGCGCTCTTCCCCGGTCACCCGGGTCCCGCGTACGCCGGGTACACCACCTGGCGCGTGGTCGTCCCGCCGCCCGGACGGCCGTTCGCGCCGCACGAGACCTGGGGCCGGGGCCGCCTCTGGGGCACCCAGCCGCTCAAGGACGGCAGGGTCTACGCGTACGCCATGGCCGTGGTGCCCGCCGGCGCCCACGCCCCCGACGACGAACGGGCGGAACTGCGCCGGCTCTTCGGTGACTGGCACGACCCCGTGCCGCGCGTCATCGAGGCCGCCACGGCGCGGGACGTCCTGCGCCACGACGTCCACGAGATGCGCGTGCCGCTGCCCGCGTACCATCGCGGCCGGGTCGCGCTGATCGGGGACGCCGCCCACGCCATGCAACCCACCCTGGCGCAGGGCGGCAACCAGGCGATCGAAGACGCCGTCGTCCTCGCCCACCACGCCGGACCGGGCGCCGGGACCGGCCACGGCCTCGCCGCGTACACCGCGGAACGGCTGCCCCGGACGACGGCGATCGTCCGCCAGGCCCGCCGCACGGGCAGGCTGTCCGCCGCCGACGGGGCCGTCACCGTGGCCCTGCGCGACAACCTCCTCGCCGGGGTCTCCCGGCTCGTCCCCGGGCTCGTGCTGCGGAACTTCGACGGCATCGCCGACTGGCGGCCTCCACGGCACACGTATGCTTCCGGGGCACCGCGCGGGCAGCGGGAATGACGCCCCGCATCAGGTCGTCAGGCCGCGCGGAACACCGAACCGCACCGCGGAACACGGAACCGCACCGTGGAGCACCGCACTCCACCCACGCCAGGGAGACCCACGTGAAGGTCGGCTGCATCGGGCTCGGCGACATCGCGCACAAGGCGTATCTGCCGGTGCTCACCACCCTGCCCGGGGTCGAGCCGCACCTCCAGACCCGCACCCCCGCCACCCTCACGCACACCGCCGAGACCTTCCGCATCCCCGCCGGGCAGCGCCACACGGATCTGGACGCGCTGCTCGCCCAGGGCCTCGACGCGGCGTTCGTGCACGCCCCGACCGCCGCGCACGCCGGGATCGTCCGGCGGCTGCTGGCGGCGGGCGTGCCCACGTACGTCGACAAGCCGCTGGCGTACGAACTGGCCGACGCGCGGAGCCTGGTGGAGCTGGCCGAGGAGCGCGGCGTCAGCCTCGCCGTCGGTTTCAACCGCCGCTTCGCGCCCGGCTACGCCCAGTGCCTGGAGCACCCGCGCGACCTGATCCTGCTCCAGAAGAACCGGGTCGGGCTCCCGGAGGACCCGCGCACCTTCGTCCTGGACGACTTCATCCATGTCGTCGACACCCTGCGCTTCCTGCTGCCGGGACCCGTCGAACACACCGACGTACGGGCCAGGATCAAGGACGGACTGCTGCACCACGTCGTCCTGCAGCTCTCCGGTGACGGCTTCACCGCGATCGGCGTGATGAACCGGCTGAACGGCTCCACCGAGGAGATCCTCGAAGTGTCAGGACAGGACACCAAGCGCGCCGTCCACGATCTCGCCACGGTCGTCGACCACAAGGGGCAGCCGAGCGTACGGCGGCGCGGCGACTGGGTGCCCGTCGCCCGCCAGCGCGGCATCGAGCAGTGCGTGCTGAGCTTCCTGGACGCCGTACGGGCGGGCACGCGCCTCAGCGCGCAGGACGCCCTGCGGACGCACGAGCTGTGCGAGCGGGTGGTACGCGAGGCGCTCGACCAGGCGGCCTGAGCGACCGTACGCCCTCCACCGCGAGCGCGAGCGCCAGCACGGCGAGCGCCGCGTACACCGCCCAGTCGCCCAGCCTGACGTACGGGGTCCTGCCCGTCGCCAGCGGTACGTCGAAGACGGCGGCGGTGGAGCGGTCCGTACCGACGGGGCCCCCGGCCCGCCGCCCGTCAGGGCCGAAGACCGCGCTGACGCCGGTGAGCGTGGCGTGGACCATCGGACGGCCGCTCTCCGCCGCCCGCAGCGCCGCCAGCGACGCGTGCTGCTCCGGCGCCCAGCTCCCCTGGAACGACGAGGTCGACGACTGCGCGACCAGTACCTGGGCGCCCGATTTCACCAGCCGCCGGCTCAGATCGGGGAACGCCGACTCGAAGCAGATCAGCGGCCCGAACCGCAGCCCGCCGTCCGGCCCCTGCGCCGGCATCACCACCTGACGGGTGCCGCGCACCCGGTCCTCGCCCGCCGCCTTGCCCACCGAGGTCGCCCAGCCGAGGGCGGCGCGCGCCGGTACGTACTCGCCGAAGGGGACCAGGCGCATCTTGTCGTACGGAGCGCCGGCCGGCCCGCCGGGGCCCACGAGGACGCTCCGCTTGAAGATGCCCGTACGGCCCGAGGCGTCCGTGCTGCGCGCGTCCACGTTGACCAGGATCTCCGCCCCGACCGTACGCGAGAGCGCGGCGAGCCGTCCCGCGAGATCGGGCCGCCTCTCCAGGTCCGCCCCGACGCTGCTCTCGCCCCACACGACCAGATCGAGGTCCTGCCCGGCCAGCGGGCGGGTCAGGGCCTCGCCGCGCGCGAAGCGCCGCTCGACGGAGTCCGCACCGCCTATGACACCCGGCTGGACGACCGCGATCCGGGTGTGGCCCGCCGGCTGCGGCCGCGGCGCCCACGCCGCCACCGAGCCGACGGTGAGCCCGCACACCACCAGGGCGACGGCGGCGGCCGTCCGGGCCGCGGCCACCGCGATCAGCAGCGTCAGCGCCGTGTTCACCGCGACCACCAGCAGACTCACCAGCCACACCCCGCCCACCGAGGCGAGCCGCAGGGCGGGGGAGACCTCCCACTGACTGGCGCCGAGCAGCCCCCAGGGCCCGCCCAGCCCCTCCCAGGACCTGGTCAGCTCGATCACCAGCCACCCCGAGGGCACCACGACGAGCGCGCCCGCCGCGCTCCCGGCGGACGGAGCGGCGCCACCCAGCACCGTCCGCACCAGCCACCCCCAGGGTGCCCAGAGCAGACCGAGCAGGCCCGCCAGCAGCACGATGAAGACATGCAGGCTGGGCATCAGCCAGTGGTGCACGGCGACCATGAACCCGAGACCGCCCAACCAGCCGTCGAGCGCGGCCCGGCGGGAGGTGGGGGCGCTCCGTATCAGCAGCATCCAGGGCACCAGCGAGACATACGCGAGCCACCACAGCGACGGCGCGGGAAACGCGAGCGCGGAGAGCGCGCCCGCCGCCACCGCCGCGGCGCCTCGCCACCACGGCGACGCCAGGTCGGGTCCGTACCGCGACCGCTCCCGCCGGCCGACCGTGGTCCCTGTCACCGCGCCTCCTCGCCGAGTCCGTCCGTGGAGTCCTGCCCCGCCGGAGGGCGGCGAAGCGGGCTCAGGGGGCCGCGGGATCCGCGCCGCGCCGCCACTTCTCGTGGACCGTGACCGTACGCAGCCGCCACCGCGCGTCGTCGCGGAGCAGCCCGAACGTGAGGGTGCCGCCGCGCAGCAGGTCCGCGCCGGAGTCATGGCGCAGCGGGGTCAGATAGTCGGCGCGCACCTCGGCGCGGTCGCCGGTGTAGCCGCCGAGGTCCTGGAGCCGCAGCCGGCGGTTGACGATCAGGTGCTGGCGTACGGGGTACGGCCGCAGCGTGCCGGCCAGCCAGTCGGCGATCTCGGCGGCCGGTCCTTCGATGCCGCCCGCCGCGGTGTAGTCGGCGCGGCCGTCCGGCGCGAACAGTGCCCGGTACCCCGGCCAGTCCGCCTCGTCCACGGCGACCGCGTAGCCGGTGATCACCTCATCGATGGCGAGCCGGTCCATCACGGTCGCGAGGTCCACACGCTGTGTCATCGGTTCAGTCTCCGGCAGGGAACGCCCCAGGCCAAGAGGCGCGCACGCCGGTGGCAAAAGGAACAGCCCCCGGATGGTCCAGGGGCTGTGCGGTGCGCGGGCGGACGGTCGCCGGCCGGTGGAGTCAAGCGGCCTGGTCGACCTCGTCGTGCAGGGCCGCGGCCCACTCCAGCAGGAGGACTTCGTACGCCTCCGAGGGCCACGTTCCGTCGGCCGCGTCGACGAGGGCGCGGATCCGCTCATTGGCCGCGACGGCACCGGAGGCCGGGACGGCGGGTGCGGAAGAAGAGGACATGCGCCAAGCGTAGGCGCAGTGGAGGGGCGCCTGGTGCCGATCCGGGAGCGTCCTTGCTCACACTCGTGGTAGGCAACCCCTTACACATCGGGAGGTATTTTTATGTGCATTTGATGTATTTGTGGGTATGAGAGAGATGACTCGTGACCTCTGTGAGGAGGTTCGGATGAAGACCGAAGCGGATTTCTACGCGAGCGACAGGCCGCCCCACCCGAAGCTGCCGGAGGACCGGCCGCGCGGCGGGGGGCCGAAAGCGCCGCTGGTGCACACCGGCACCTGGAGCATCATCGCCATCGTGGCCATCGTCGTACTGGTGATCGCTGTCGGGATCGTGCTGTTCCCCTGATCCGCCGATCCTTCGAGCAGTTGATCCTTCGATCACCTGGAGCCCCTGCGGAGCCCTGAGCCCGTACGCGGTCAGCCGGCCGACTGGCCCGCGTGCGGGCTCAGTGTGTCCGTGCCGACCAGGACGAAGAGGGCGATGCCCAGCAGGATCCGGTAGATCACGAACGGCATGAAGCTCTTGGTGGTGATGAACTTCATGAACCAGGCGATAACCACATACCCCACAGCGAAAGCGACGAAAGTGGCGAAGATCGTCGGGCCCCAGGAGACGTGACCCTCGCCCGCGTCCTTCAGCTCGTACGCCCCCGAGGCCAGCACGGCCGGGATGGCGAGCAGGAAGGAGTAGCGCGCGGCCGCCTCGCGGGTGTAGCCCATCAGCAGACCGCCACTGATGGTGGCGCCCGAGCGGGAGACGCCCGGCACCAGGGCCATGGCCTGGCAGAAGCCGAAGATCAGACCGTCCTTGACGCTCAGGTCCTTGAGGGACTTGCGCTCCTTGATCGCGCGGTGCTTGCCGCCCGTCTCGTCGCGGGCCGCCAGCCGGTCGGCGATGCCGAGGACGATGCCCATCACGATCAGCGTGACCGCGATCAGCCGCAGATCCCGGAACGGGCCGTTGATCTGGTCCTTCAGCGTGACCCCGAGGACCCCGATCGGGATCGATCCGATGATGACCAGCCACCCCATCTGCGCGTCATGGTCGGCGCGCAGCTCCTTGTCGGTCAGCGAGCGGAACCACGCCGAGAGGATGCGGGCGATGTCCTGCCGGAAGTAGATCAGCACGGCCGCCTCCGTACCGATCTGGGTGATCGCGGTGAACGCCGCGCCCGGGTCGTGCCAGCCCGCGAACACTGCGGTCAGCCGCAGATGCGCGCTGGACGAGATGGGCAGGAACTCGGTCAGTCCCTGGACGAGCCCCAGGATGAAAGATTCGAACCAAGACATGGGAGTACGACGCCATCCAAAAGATGATCAGGTACCGGCCGGCGCGAGCGGCGGCGCGGTGAGCGGCAGGGAACGGGCGGGGGTCGCGGGGCGGATGAGAGCTGACGGGCCGGACGCGGAGTCGCTCATACGGAGGAAGGGAGGGGCCCGTCCCTGCCGGCTCCTCCTCCGGCGGCGCGCCGAAAAGGTGGATTCATGGCATGTCAAATGACCCCGTTCCGGCGCAAACCATGGCGATCTCATCGTCCCGGGCGTGGGCAGCGTAGCGCCTGCGGGTGAACGGACAGCGGCAGGGAACTGACGCCGCGGGGTCCGCCGCACGGCGCGCGCCGCCCCACGCGCCGCCTCCGATACCGCTCCTCGCCCCGGGAAACCCCCACACCGGTGAAAACAGGGGGAGGGCAAGCTCACAGTCGCGCGCTCTGCTGCGCGGTGAGAGCGCTGTCCTACGATCACGCCATGACGGTCCTCAATGACGACGGGCTCTCCCTGGCAGCCGAGTTCCCCGACGCGACCCGCGAGCAGTGGCAGAACCTGGTGTCAGGTGTGCTGCGCAAGTCGGGCCGCGACGCCGAGGGGGCGGCGGCCGAGGAGGCCCTTTCCACCCCGCTCCAGGACGGGCTGTTCACCCGTCCGCTCTACACGGCGCAGGACGCCCCCGCCGGCGCCCGGGACGGAGCGGCCGGCGGCTTCCCGGGCTTCGCGCCGTTCACCCGCGGCGGCAGACCGCTGGGCGGGGCCGTCGCCGGCTGGGACGTACGCCAACGGCACGCGCGCCCCGACCCCGCCCTGACCAACGAGGCGGTCCTCTCCGACCTGGAGAACGGGGTCACCTCCCTGTGGCTCGCGGTCGGCGCGGACGGTGTGCCCGTGCCCGAGCTGGCCGCCGCGCTCGACGGCGTCTATCTCGATCTGGCGCCCGTCGCCCTCGACGCGGGCGATGAATTCGGCCCCGCCGCCCTTGAGTTGCTGAGGATCTACGACGAGCGCGGAGTGCCGCGCGAGGCGGCCCGCGGCACCCTCGGCGCCGACCCGGTCGGCCGGTTCGCCCGTACCGGACAGGAAGTGACGGGCCGTACGGCCGAGGCCGCCGCACTCGCCGCGCGCTGCGACCGCGACCACCCCGGAGTGCGCGCCATCGCCGTGGACGCCCTGCCCTACCACGAGGCCGGCGCCTCCGACGCGCAGGAACTGGGCTGTTCGCTCGCCACCGGCGTCGGCTGGCTGCGCGACCTCACCGCGAGCGGGCTCTCCGTGGACGCCGCCTGCCGCCAGCTCGAATTCCGGTACGCGGCCACCGCCGACCAGTTCCTGACCATCGCCAAACTCCGCGCCGCCCGGCGACTGTGGGCCCGCGTCGCGGAGGTCAGCGGCGCGGGCCCCGCCGCCGCGGCGCAGCGTCAGCACGCCGTCACCTCGACGGTGATGATGACCCGCCGCGACCCCTGGGTGAACATGCTGCGCACCACGGTCGCCGCCCTCGCGGCCGGGGTGGGCGGCGCCGACGCCGTGACCGTGCTGCCCTTCGACCACGCACTCGGACTCCCCGACGCCTTCGCCCGCAGGATCGCCCGCAACACCTCGACGATCCTCGTGGAGGAGTCCCACCTCGGCCGCGTCATCGACCCGGCGGGCGGCTCCTGGTACGTCGAGCGGCTGACCGACGAACTCGCCCACGCCGCCTGGGCCTGGTTCCAGGAGATCGAACGCGCCGGCGGGCAGCGCGCCGCCCTGCGCTCCGGGCTCGTCGGCGAACGGCTCGCCGCCACCTGGGCCGAGCGCTCCGCGAAGCTGGCCACGCGGCGCGAACCCATCACCGGCGTCAGCGAGTTCCCGCAGCTCTCCGAGGCTCCCGTGGAGCGCGAAGCGCCGCCCGCGCCGCCCACCGGCGGGCTGCCCGTCGTCCACCGCGACGAGGCGTACGAGGAACTGCGCGCCCGCTCCGACGCACACCTCGCCGCCACCGGCGCCCGGCCCCGCGTCTTCCTCGCCGCGCTCGGCCCCGCCGCCGCGCACACCGCGCGCGCGACCTTCGCCACCAGCCTCTTCCAGGCCGGCGGCATCGAACCCGTCCACGAGCCGGTGACGGTCGACGCGGCGACCGTCGCCGACGCCTTCACCCGCAGCGGGGCGGGCGTCGCCTGCATCTGCTCCAGCGACGCGCTCTACGCCGAGGGCGCCGCACCCGTCGCAGAAGCGCTCAGGTCGGCAGGGGCGCGAAGGGTGTTCCTCGCCGGCCGCCCCGGCGAACAGCGTGAGACCTATGTACGGGCCGGGGTCGACGACTTCGTCGTCGCGGGCGGCGACGCGATCGCCGTCCTCACCTCGGTCCTCGACCGGATGGGAGTGGCGTGATGGGGATCCCCGACTTCACCGAGATCGAGCTGGGCCCCGGTGACAGCGCCGGGGTCACCGCCGACCAGTGGCGCGGCGCCGTCAAGGAACAGACCGGGAAGGGCGACGACGACCTGCGCTGGGACACCCCGGAGGGCATCGCCGTCAAACCGCTCTACACCGCCGACGACCTGACCGGGCTCGACTTCCTCGGCACGTACCCCGGGATCGCGCCGTACCTGCGCGGCCCGTACCCGACGATGTACGTCAACCAGCCCTGGACCATCCGGCAGTACGCCGGATTCTCCACCGCCGAGGAGTCCAACGCCTTCTACCGGCGCAACCTCGCCGCCGGACAGAAGGGCCTCTCGGTCGCCTTCGACCTGCCCACCCACCGCGGCTACGACAGCGACCACCCCCGGGTCACCGGCGACGTCGGCATGGCCGGGGTCGCCATCGACTCGATCTACGACATGCGCCGGCTCTTCGAGGGCATCCCGCTCGACCGGATGAGCGTGTCGATGACGATGAACGGCGCCGTCCTGCCCGTACTCGCCCTCTACATCGTCGCCGCCGAGGAACAGGGCGTACCCCCCGAGAAGCTGGCCGGGACCATCCAGAACGACATCCTCAAGGAGTTCATGGTCCGCAACACCTACATCTATCCGCCGAAACCCTCGATGCGGATCATCTCCGACATCTTCGCGTACACCTCGCGGAAGATGCCGCGCTACAACTCCATCTCCATCTCCGGCTACCACATCCAGGAGGCCGGCGCGACGGCCGACCTGGAGCTGGCCTACACCCTCGCCGACGGTGTCGAGTACCTGCGCGCCGGACTCGGCGCCGGGCTCGACGTGGACGCGTTCGCGCCCCGGCTCTCCTTCTTCTGGGCCATCGGCATGAACTTCTTCATGGAGATCGCCAAGTTGCGGGCGGCCCGGCTGCTCTGGGCCAAGCTGGTCAGGAAGTTCGACCCGCAGAACGCCAAGTCGCTCTCCCTGCGCACCCATTCACAGACCTCCGGCTGGTCCCTCACCGCACAGGACGTCTTCAACAACGTCAGCCGCACCTGCGTCGAGGCGATGGCAGCCACCCAGGGCCACACCCAGTCGCTGCACACCAACGCGCTGGACGAGGCGCTGGCCCTGCCCACCGACTTCTCCGCCCGGATCGCCCGCAACACCCAGCTCCTCATCCAGCAGGAGTCCGGCACCTGCCGGGTCACCGACCCGTGGGGCGGCAGCGCGTACGTGGAGAAGCTCACCTACGACCTCGCGCGCCGCGCCTGGCAGCACATCGAGGAGGTCGAGGCGGCCGGCGGCATGGCGCAGGCCATCGACGCGGGCATCCCCAAGCTCCGCGTGGAGGAGGCCGCCGCCCGCACCCAGGCGCGGATCGACTCCGGGCGCCAGCCCGTCATCGGCGTCAACAAGTACCGCGTCGAGACCGACGAGAAGATCGACGTCCTCAAGGTCGACAACTCCTCCGTACGCGCCCAGCAGATCGAGAAGCTGCGCCGGCTGCGCGCCGAACGCTCCGAGCCCGCCTGCCAGGACGCGCTGCGCGCCCTCACCGCCGCGGCCGAGGCGGGACCGGGCCCCGGGCTCGACGGCAACCTGCTCGCCCTCGCGGTGGTCGCCGCCCGCGCCAAGGCGACCGTCGGCGAGATCTCCGACGCCCTGGAGAAGGTGTACGGGCGCCACTCGGGCCAGATCCGTACCATCGCCGGTGTGTACCGCAACGAGGCAGGCAGCTCCCCGGCCGTCGAACGCACCCGCGTGGCGGTCGAGGACTTCGAGCGGGCCGAGGGGCGCCGCCCCCGCATCCTGGTGGCCAAGATGGGCCAGGACGGCCACGACCGCGGCCAGAAGGTGATCGCTACCGCCTTCGCCGACCTGGGCTTCGACGTCGACGTCGGCCCGCTGTTCCAGACGCCGGGCGAGGTGGCCCGGCAGGCGGTCGAGGCCGACGCGCACATCGTCGGCGTCTCCTCGCTGGCCGCCGGGCACCTCACCCTCGTACCGGCGCTGCGCGAGGAGCTGGCCGCCGAGGGCCGGGAGGACATCATGATCGTCGTCGGCGGGGTGATCCCGCCCCAGGACATCGAGGAGCTGCGCCGGGCGGGCGCCGCCGCGGTGTTCCCGCCGGGCACGGTGATCCCGGACGCGGCGCACGACCTGCTGGTCTCGCTGGCGGCGTCGCTCGGCCACGGGAGCCCGGGGGCGGAGCCCGCCACCGGGGCCGTGTCCGAGCCCGCCACCGTGTCCGAGCCCGCCACCGTGTCCGAGCCCGCCACCGGCCACGAGCGGTGAGCGCGTGGCGCCCCGGATCGACATCGACACGTACGCCAAGGGCGTCCTGAACGGCTCCCGTTCGCACATCGCCCGCGCCATCACCCTGGTGGAGTCCACCAGGGCCGACCACCGCGCGCTCGCCCAGCGGCTGCTGACCGAGCTGCTGCCGCACGCGGGACGGGCCCGCCGCATCGGCATCAGCGGCGTGCCCGGCGTCGGGAAGTCGACCTTCATCGACGCGCTCGGCACCCTGCTCACCGGCCTCGGCCACCGGGTCGCCGTACTCGCCGTCGACCCGTCCTCCAGCCGGACCGGCGGCTCCATCCTGGGCGACAAGACCCGGATGGAGCGGCTGGCCGTGGACCCGGCCGCGTTCGTCCGCCCCTCGCCCACGGCGGGCACCCTCGGCGGGGTCGCCAAGGCCACCCGCGAGACGATCATCGTGATGGAGGCGGCCGGGTACGACGTCGTGCTCGTCGAGACCGTGGGCGTGGGGCAGTCGGAGACCGCAGTCGCCAACATGGTCGACTCGTTCCTGCTGCTCACCCTCGCGCGCACCGGCGACCAGCTCCAGGGCATCAAGAAGGGCGTCCTGGAACTGGCCGACGTCATCACCGTCAACAAGGCCGACGGCCCGCACGAACGCGACGCCCGCTCCGCCGCCCGGGAACTCGCGGGCGCGCTGCGGCTGATGCACCCGGTGGACGCGGCCTGGACGCCCCCGGTGCTCAGTTGCAGCGCCCGCGAGGGGACCGGGCTCGAAACGGTGTGGGAACGGCTCGAACAGCACCGCCAGGTCCTCGACGCCGACGGCCGTCTCGCGCGCAAGCGCAGCGACCAACAGGTCGACTGGGCATGGGCGATGGTCCGTGACCACCTCCTGGACCGGCTGCGCGAGCATCCGGGGGTACGGGAGGTGGCGCCCGCGCTGGAGCGGGAGGTACGGGAGGGCACGCTCACCGCGACGCTCGCCGCCGAACGGATCATCGCGGCGCTGGCCCTGCCGTGACCGGGGCCGCCGGTCCCCGGGGCCGCCGGTCCCCGGGGCCGGCCACCGGGGCCGGCCACCGGGGGACGCGTGGGCCGTACCCCATACTGGGCGGTATGGTCCACGACGACGAACCCGTGCTGCTCGGCCGGGCGGGCTCCACGGCCCACATCACGCTGAACCGCCCGCGCGCCCTCAACGCCCTGACCCACCCCATGGTGGCGACGATCTCCGCCGCCCTGGACCGGTGGGAGCCCGACCCGGGCGTCACGGCCGTGATCCTCTCCGGCGCCGGGGAGCGCGGGCTCTGCGCCGGCGGCGACATCCGCGCCATCCACGAGGACGCCCGTACCGGCGGGGAAGCCTCGCCCGCCTTCTGGCGCGACGAGTACCGGCTCAACTCCCGTATCGCCCGCTTCCCCAAGCCCTTCGTCGCGCTGATGGACGGCATCGTGATGGGCGGCGGCGTCGGCCTCTCCGGCCACGCGGGGGTACGGATCGTCACCGAGCGGTCCGCCGTCGCCATGCCCGAGACCGCCATCGGTCTCGTCCCCGACGTCGGCGGCACCTATCTGCTCGCCCGCGCGCCCGGTGAACTCGGCACCCACCTCGCCCTCACCGGGAACACGGTGGGCGCGGCGGACGCGCTGCTGTGCGGGCTCGCCGACCACTTCGTACCCTCCGAGCGGCTGACCGCGCTCCGTGCGGCGCTGGCGGCTCCCGGGGTGCGGGACGCGGCGGACGTACGGGAGACGGTCCTGCGGTACACGTCCACGCCCCCCGGGGGCCGGCTCGCCGCGGACCGCGCGTGGATCGACGCCTGTTACGCGGCCGGCTCGGTGACGGAGATCGTCGACCGGCTGCTGGACAGCGGGCTGACCGCGGCGAAGGAGGCCGCGCAGACGCTGCTCTCCCGCTCACCGACGGCGCTGAAGGCGACGCTCGCCGCGATGCGCAGGGACGGGCCGCCCAGCACGCTGGAGGAGGTCCTCGACCGGGCGTACCGCGCCTCGTGCGCGGCTCTCACCCACCCCGATCTGGTCGAGGGGATCCGCGCCCGGGTCATCGACAAGGACCGCGCTCCGCGGTGGTCCCCCGGCGAGCCGGCGCAGGTCACGGAGGCGGACGTGGCACGGTTCGTGGCCCCGCCGCCCGGCGGCGACCTCGGACTCGCGCAGGGAACGGCGCACCTCGCGCCCTGAGACGCGGGCACAGGGCTACGGGGCTACGGGCGGCTCCGGCCGTCGCTCCGCGAGACGGTGCCGCTCCCGCCAGGCGAGGACGGCCGCGCCCACGGCCGTGACCACGATGAACCCCGTCGCCACCAGGAACGCCGGTGACGTCGGGGAGGTCGCCCGGCTGCCCGCGATCACGTACGCCGCGGTGTTCGGGACCGACCCCACCGCCGTCGCCAGCAGGAACGGCGCCGCCCGCATCCGGGAGACCGCCGCGCAGTAGTTCGCCGCGGCGAACGGCACCCCGGGAAAGAGCCGGATCGCCAGCATCGACCGGAAGCCGTGGCCGCTGAGCTGCCCGTCCGCCGCCTTCAGCCAGCGGCCCCGCAACAGGGGCCGCAGCGCCTGCTGTCCCAGACAGCGGCCGAGCGCGAACGACGCCCCGGCCGCCAGTACCGTCCCCCCGAGCGCCGCCGCCAGCCCGAACACCGAGCCGAAGAGCGCGCCCGCGGCGAGATTGAGCAGCGGGCGCGGGACGAACGCGGTGGCGCACAGCCCGTACGCCACCGCGTACAGCGCCACGGCCGGGCCCCCGCCGAGCTGGGCCGGCCAGCCGTCCGCGAGCAGTCGCTGCGGCTCGTACAGCACCACCACGGTGGCCGCCGCGCCCAGCACGACGATCAGCACGGCGAAACGGAACCAGGGCGAGAGCCGTGCTCCGGAGCGGTGGTCAGCGACAACAGGGCCTTGGTCCGGGGAAGACCGGGGGACGGTGTCGAGCATCCGGGGAGACTAGCCGACCCGAGGGAGGAGCGACGTAAAGTGTGGCGCACGTCGTACCGGGCCCCCACACCACGAGGCCGCGCCGGCCGCCGGGCCCCGCCAACTTCCCCGCGGTGGAAAACCATTCGACGCGGCCCCCGGCATGGGACAGGATCAGCCCCATGTTCCGGTACGCCTTCCTCGCAGCGCCGTCCGCAGTCGCGGACGCGCCGAAGGCTGCCGCACACCTGACGGCGGTGCCGCTCGCAGCAGCGGCGACCGTCACGGCGCCCCTCGGCGGCGCCCGAAGCTGACCCTTCCCGGAACGTCCGGCGGACCCCACAGGGGGAGGGTCGGCAAGGCCCAGGGGTCCCGCTCACGCTTCGAGTTCAGGCAGGAACCATGCCCAAGACGGCATACGTGCGCACCAAGCCGCACGTCAACATCGGCACCATGGGCCACGTCGACCACGGCAAGACCACCCTGACCGCCGCCATCACCAAGGTCCTCAGCGACCGGGGGACCGGCACCTTCGTGCCCTTCGACCGGATCGACCGGGCGCCGGAGGAGGCGGCCCGGGGGATCACCATCAACATCGCGCACGTCGAGTACGAGACCGACACCCGGCACTACGCGCATGTCGACATGCCCGGCCACGCCGACTACATCAAGAACATGGTCACGGGGGCGGCCCAGCTCGACGGGGCGATCCTCGTCGTGTCCGCGCTCGACGGGATCATGCCGCAGACCGCCGAGCACGTCCTGCTCGCCCGCCAGGTCGGCGTCAACCACATCGTCGTCGCCCTCACCAAGGCGGACCTGGGGGACGACGAACTGACCGACCTGGTCGAGCTGGAGGTCCGCGAACTGCTCACCGACAACGGCTACGGCGGCGACGCGCTGCCCGTCGTACGGGTCTCGGCGCTCGGCGCGCTGGCGGGTGAGGAGCGGTGGACCGCCGCCGTGGAGGCGCTGCTCGACGCGGTCGACACGTACGTGCCGATGCCGGTCAGGTACACGGACGCGCCGTTCCTGCTCCCGGTGGAGAACGTCCTCACCATCACCGGGCGCGGCACCGTCGTCACCGGCGCCGTCGAGCGCGGCACGGTGCGGGTCGGGGACCGGGTGGACGTGCTGGGCGGCGACACGGGACCGCAGGCCACCACCGTCACGGGCCTGGAGACCTTCGGCAAGCCGATGGAGTCCGCCGAGGCCGGCGACAACGTCGCGCTGCTGCTGCGCGGGATGGCGCGCGACGCGGTCCGCCGGGGCCATGTCGTGGCGGCGCCGGACAGCGTCGTACCGAGCCGGCGTTTCACCGCGCGGGTGTACGTCCTGTCCACCAAGGAGGGCGGCAGGACCACACCGGTGAGCAGCGGCTACCGGCCGCAGTTCTACATCCGCACGGCGGACGTCGTCGGCGACATCGACCTGGGCGGGACGGGCGTGGCGCGCCCCGGGGACACGGTCACCGTGACCGTGGAGCTGGGCCGCGACATCCCGCTGGAGCCGGGACTCGGCTTCGCGATCCGCGAGGGCGGCCGTACGGTCGGCGCGGGCACGGTCACCTCGCTGCTGTGACGATGCCGCCCCCGGGACCCGGGAGACCGGACCCCGGGGGCGGCGCACAATGGAACGGTGAACGAGCCGATCCCCGTCATCCGCGAAGTCGACCGCGGCACCGCCAAGCTCCTGCCCGACGTGGACCGGGAGCGGGCCTGGCTGCTGACGGTCGACGGCGCGCCCCAGTCGTACGTGGACCTGGACGATCCGGCGCACCTGGAGTTCGAGTACGTACGGCGCCTCGCCCATGTCGTCGACTGCGCGGCGGGCGACGGCGCTCCGCTCACGGTGCTCCACCTCGGCGGCGGCGCCTTCACCCTGCCCCGCTACGTCGCCACGACCCGGCCCGGCTCCGCGCAGTCCGTGGTGGAGGCCGACGCGGCGCTGCTGGCGCTGGTCGAGCGGGAACTGCCGATACCGGCCGGCGCGGGGATCACCGCCCACACCGCGGACGCCCGCCGCTTCCTGGAAACGGCGCCCGACCGCTCCGTGGACATCCTGATCGCCGATGTCTTCGGCGGTTCGCGGATCCCCGCGCACCTCACCTCCGTCGAGTACGCGCGGGAGGCCGCCCGGGTCCTGCGTACCGACGGGATCTACGCCGCCAATCTCGCGGACGGTGCCCCGTTCGCCTTTCTCCGCTCACAACTGGCCAATTTCGCCACGGTCTTCGAGGAGCTGGCGCTGATCGCGGAACCACCCGTCCTGCGCGGGCGCCGCTTCGGAAACGCCGTACTGGTCGCCTCGCGCCGCCCGCTCGACACGGCGTCCCTGGCCCGTCGTACCGCCTCCGACGCCTTCCCCGCCCGCGTCGAACACGGCGCGTCGCTACGGCGGTTCACCGGGAACGCGGCACCGGTACGGGACAGCGGAGCGGTTCCCTCGCCCCGGCCTCCGGACGGGGCGTTCTCCGTCGACTGACGTGACGGCGGCGGCTACTGTCCTCGCCATGACCGAACCCACCTATCTGCGCGACACCCGCGACGGCTACGACAAGATCTCCGCCGACTACGCCGAGAAATTCCCCACCATGCTGGTGGACGGCCCCCTGGGGCGCGCCATGCTCACCGCCTTCGCCGAGCTGGTGGGGGGCGCCGGCGGCGGCCCCGTCGTCGAGGTGGGGAGCGGTCCTGGCCGGGTGACCGCGTTCCTGCACTCCCTCGGCGTGCGCGTCTCCGGTGTCGATCTGTCCCCGGCGATGGTGGCGCTGGCCCGGCGGAACCACCCGGAGCTGGGCTTCGTCGAGGGAACGATGACCGCGCTGGACCTCCCGGACGGCTCCCTGGCGGGCCTTCTCGCCTGGTACTCCGTCATCCACGTCCCGCCGGAGCTGCATCCCGGGGTGTTCGAGGAGTTCCACCGTGTGGTGGCCCCCGGCGGCCACCTCCTGGTCGCCTTCCAGGTCGGCGACGTACCGCTGAGCTTCACCGAGGCGTGGGGCCACACCGTGTCCCTCGACTTCCACCGGCTCTCGCCCGACCGGGTCACCGAAGCGCTGGAGAAGGCCGGATTCGCCATGGACGCCCGTCTGGTGCGCGAGCCCAGCGGCGACGAGAAGGTCCCGCAGGCGTACCTCCTGGCCCACCGGCGTCCGTAGCGGGCCGGGCCGGTGCCCGGCCCGGCCGCGGCACCTCGGACGCCGCTGATCCCCGCGACGTTCGAGGTGATCGGCGGCGTTCGAGGCGGCGGGTTCCGGGACGGTCGCGGTGACCGGTCAGGACTCCGAGGGTGTCCCCGTGAGCCGGACCGTACCCATGATCTTCTTCATCGTCGCCCCGGACACCTCGTCCGGCACGCCCGTGCTGGAGTACAGCACCCACGTCGAGTAGTCGCCCTTGGCGGTGGTGAAGGTGAAGGCGATCGCCTTGCCGTCGGTGTCGCACTTGTTCTTCTTTTCGAGGCCCGCGGACTCGGCCGTCGTGAAGTGCCCCTTGAGCCCCGCCGTGGTGGTGAACGCCTCGGGCTCGCCGACCGTGATCTTCTTCTTCAGCACGGCCATCGGCTCGGGCTGGCCGTAAGCGGCCCACACCCAGCTGCCCGCCTCGTTCGACGAGGCCGTCGCCGTGTCCGTGGCGCCCTCGCCACCCTTCGTACCGGTACCGGCGAGGCTGGTGTACTCCAGTTTGCCGTCCTTGTCGGCGTCCTGCGAGCACCACTGGGACTTGAGGAAGGCCGGGGCGGTGAAGGAGAGCGCGGGCGATCCGTCACCCTTCTCGATGTCCTCGAAACCGGATATGACGCCCGTCTTCGAGACCTCCCAGTCGGCGGGAACGTCGAACTGCGTCCCGTACTTGGGGTTGGTCACGACCTTCCAGCCCTCGATCTGCGGCTCGGCCGCCGCGCCGTTGCGCGGATTCTCCTGGGAGGCGTCCGTGCTCGGCTCGTCGGAGCCGGAGGCCGACGCGGACGCCTTCGAGCCGTCCGCCCGGTCGCTCGGACCGTCGTCCTTGCCCAGGACGAAGAACGCGGTGCCCGCGGCGGTGAGCACGACCACCGCGGCCGCGACCACCGCCACGACCGTCGTCCTCCTCCTGTCGTCGCCCGGGGGACCTGATCCTTCCGGCGGTCCCGGTACGGAGTACTGCGACGGCACCGTCGGCTGCTGGTACGGGTTGGGCTGCTGGTAACCGGGCTGCTGCCCGCTCTCCGGCTGCTGCGGATAGCCGTAACCGGGCTGCTGCTGGTACTCCGGCTGCGGATACCCCGGCTGCTGGTATCCCGGCTGCTGGTACGGGTTCGGCTGCTGGTACCCCGGCTGCTGGTACGGATGGTGATTCTGGTCCTGCGGGTTCTGCTCGCCCCCGGGCGGCTGCTGTCCTGGCCACATGGCCAGTAACGATAGAGGGGCCCCATGGGCCTGTGACGTGCGCCCCGTCAGGGGATGGTGAAGCTCGCTACCCATGGGTAACATAATTGCCCATGAGCGCTGATCAGATGTCCGTCGGCGAGATGCTCGCCGCGACCGTTCCCATGGCCAGGACCCTCGGCCTCGCCTACCAGGAGATCACCACGGAGCGGGCCGTCGTCCGCCTCCCCGACCAGCCCGACTACCACAACCACGTCGGTGGACCGCACGCCGGAGCGATGTTCACCCTTGCCGAGTCCGCCAGCGGCGCGATCGTGATCGCCGCCTTCGGACACCTCCTCGACCGGGTCGTCCCTCTCGCCGTCAGGGCGGAGATCAGCTACAAGAAGCTCGCGATGGGCCCCGTCACGGCCACCGCGGTCCTCGGCCGCCCGGCCGTCGACGTCATCGAGGAGCTGGACGCCGGAGGCCGCCCCGAATTCCCCGTCGCCGTCACCCTCACCCGTGAGGACGGCGCGGTCACCGGAGAGATGACCGTGGTCTGGATCCTCCGCCCGCACTCCTGACCCCGCCGCGGTGCTCCTGAGCCCGCCCGCGTGCCTGGGGCCCGTCCACACCCCGGAGCCGCCCGGGGCTCCGGGGTGTGGATTCCTGACCCCGCCCGCTCACCGGGTAGGCTGCCCGGCGTGCGCCCGCGCGGCGCGCGCCGGGCACGCCGGGCACACCGGCACGCCGAACCAGGGACGCACAGGAGGAACCGCCGTTGCACGTCCAGGAGTGGCTTGAGACCGTTCCCGCGGTCAGTATTTACATCCTGGTCGGGGTGGTCATCGGACTGGAGAGCCTCGGCATCCCGCTGCCCGGCGAGATCGTCCTCGTCAGCTCCGCGCTGCTCGCCTCCCAGCACGGTGACATCAACCCGTACGTCCTCGGCGCCTGCGCCACGGCCGGCGCGATCATCGGTGACTCGATCGGCTACGCCATCGGACGCAAGGGCGGCCGGCCCCTGCTCGCCTGGCTCGGCGCGAAGTTCCCCAAGCACTTCGGCGCCGACCAGATCGCGATGGCGGAGCGGTCCTTCGAGAAGTGGGGCATGTGGGCGGTCTTCTTCGGCCGCTTCGTCGCCCTGCTCCGGATCTTCGCCGGACCGCTCGCGGGCGTCCTGCGCATGCCGTACTGGAAGTTCCTGATCGCCAACGTCCTGGGCGGCATCGTCTGGGCGGGCGGCACGACCGCCGTCATCTACTCGGTGGGCGTCGTCGCCGAGGCCTGGCTCAAACGCTTCTCCTGGCTGGGACTGCTGCTTGCGGTGCTCATCGGGATCACCTCCATGCTCGTCCTGAAGAGCCGCGCCAAGAAGGCCGGTGAGCAGGCACGGCTGGCCAGGGCCGCGGAGCCGGCCGAGCCCGACACCGTACCCGTAGCCGACTGACGTTCTCCGGAACGGTCGGGACGTGGCCTGTTTCTGCTGGACAATGATCAATACCCTTAAGGGTGCCGTCCGTTACCGATCGGAACGGCACCTACAGAGGGAGCGCCATGGCTACCGCACAGCAGATCCCGGACATTCTGTCGCCGGAATTCGCGGAGAACCCCTATCCGGCCTACCGTGCGATGCGGGAGAGCGCCCCGCTCATCTGGCACGAAGCCACGAAGAGTTACATCATCTCGCGGTACGACGACGTCGAACGGGCCTTCAAGGACAAGGAGTCGGTGTTCACCACCGACAACTACGACTGGCAGATCGAGCCCGTGCACGGCAGGACGATCCTCCAGCTCAGCGGGCGGGAGCACGCCGTACGCCGCGCCCTGGTCGCGCCGGCCTTCCGTGGCGGTGATCTCCGCGACAAGTTCCAGCCCGTCATCGAGCGCAACTCCCGCGAGCTGATCGACACGTTCCGGCACACCGGATCCGTCGATCTGGTGGAGGCGTACGCCACCCGCTTCCCCGTCAACGTCATAGCGGACATGCTGGGCCTCGACAAGGCCGACCACGGCCGCTTCCACGGCTGGTACACGGCGGTCATCGCCTTCCTCGGCAACCTCTCGGGCGACCCCGAGGTGACGGCGGCCGGTGAGCGGACCCGGATCGAGTTCGCCGAGTACATGCTGCCGATCATCCGGGAGCGGCGCGACCACCTCGGCGACGACCTGCTCTCCACCCTCTGCGCCGCCGAGGTCGACGGCGTACGGATGAGCGACGAGGACATCAAGGCCTTCTGCAGCCTGCTGCTCGCCGCCGGAGGCGAGACCACCGACAAGGCGATCGCCAGCATCTTCGCCAACCTCCTGCTCCACCCCGAGCAGCTCGCCGCCGTACAGCGGGACCGTACGCTGATCGACCGGGCCTTCGCGGAGACGCTCCGGTTCACCCCGCCGGTGCACATGATCATGCGTCAGACGGCCGCCGACGTGGAGCTGAGCGGCGGTACGGTGCCGGCCGGCGCGACGGTCACCTGCCTGATCGGGGCCGCCAACCGCGACGGCTCGCACTACCGGGAGCCGGACTCCTTCAACATCTTCCGTGACGACCTGACCGCCACGACCGCGTTCTCCGCGGCGGCCGACCATCTCGCCTTCGCCCTCGGCCGCCACTTCTGCGTCGGGGCGCTGCTGGCCAAAGCCGAGGTCGAGACCGGGATCAACCACCTGCTCGACGCGATGCCGGACGTCCGGCCGGCGGACGGCTTCGACCCGGTCGAGCAGGGAGTGTTCACCCGGGGACCGCAGTCCCTGCCGGTGGAGTTCACGCCGGCCGGGAAGTGACGACGTCCGCCGGGCCAGGAGACTCCCGGGCCCGGCGGACGGTACGTACGCGTGACCACCGCGCCGCCACGTCCCCGACGCGCCACTACCGCGTCACCGCGCCGCTACTGCACCACGGGCGTGAAGCTCACCGGCAGCGCGGTCAGCCCGCGCATCCAGATCGACGGCCGCCACGTCAGCTCGTGCGGATCCACGGCCAGCACCACGTCCGGCAGCCGCTCCAGCAGCGTTTCCACCGCCGTACGGGCGATGACGTCAGCGAGGAGCGGGCCCGGGTAGAGACAGCGGTGCTCACCGTTGCTGAACGAGAGGTGCGCCGAGTTCTCCGCCCCGACATGACCCTCGGGCCAGATCTGCGGATCGGTGTTGGCCGCGGCGAAGCCGAGGACCAGGCAGTCGCCCGCCTTGATGTGCCGCCCGGCGAGCTGGGTGTCGCGCACCGCCCACCGGCCGATGAAGTTCTGGGTCGGGGTGTCCAGCCACAGCACCTCGTTGAGGGCCTGCCCGACACTGAGCCGCCCGCCCGAGACGTTCAGCGCGAACCGGTCGTCGGTCAGCAGCAGCCGCAGGGAGTTGCAGATCCAGTTGGCCGTCGGCTGCTGCGCGGCGGCGATCAGGGTGATGAGGTCCTGGACGACCTCGTCGTCCGTCAGCCCGGCGGGATGGGCCAGCATCCGCGAGGTGACATCGGTGCCGGGGGTGCTCCGCTTCTCCTTGACGAGCTGTTCTATGCGCGCCTGCACCCGCAGATACGCGGCGACCGGGTCGTCGTCCTCGGGGGCGTCCAGCGAGATCCGCAGGTCCCGTACGAGATCCTCGGTGTCCGTGGCGCCGACCGGCATCCCGCAGAGCTGGACCACGGCGCGCATCGGCAGCGCGTGCGCGTACAGCTCCATCAGCTCGGCCTGGCCGCTGCCCGCGAACGCGTCGATGAGCCCTTCGGCGATCTCCCGACAGGTGTGGGCGAGTTCGAACTGGTCGACGGCCTCCAGCGCCTCCGTGACCACCCCGGCGCGCCGCTGGTGCTCAGGGCCCTCCGTGAACAGCAGTGAGGGCTGGTAGCCGACGAACGGCATCAGCGGCCAGTCGGCGGGGATGTTCGGCCACTGGTTCCAGCGCCGCGAGTCCCGGGCGAACAGCTCGTCGTGGCCGGTGACGTACGAGACCTCGGCGTAGCCCAGCACCAGCCAGGCGGGGATGTCCCCGTCGAGCAGGATGGGCGCGACCGCGCCGTGCTCGGTGCGCAGGGCGCGGTAGAGCTGGGACGGCGTCTGCTGGTATTCGAGGCCGCTCAGCCGGATGGCGCCCCCGGCGTGTGCGGGGCAGCCGCGCGGCGGCGCCTGTTCTTCGACGGCTTGTGCGGGGTCGGTCACGGTGTCAGCTCCCGGGCCATGGCCAGTTCGTGGAGGTGGTCAACGAGGGTGATGAGGACGTTCTTGCCGGACGACCGCACCCGCGCGTCGCAGTCGATCAGCGGCACGTGGTCCGGCAGCGAGAGAGCCTGGCGGATCTCGGCGAGCGAGAACGCCGAGACGTCGTTGTCGAACCGGTTCACGGCCACCACGAAGGGGGTCCGGTGGTGTTCGAGCCGGTCGATGGCGTACCAGGACTCGCTCATCCGCCGGGTGTCGACCAGGACGACCGCGCCCAGCGTGCCGGAGAAGAGCCGGTCCCAGAGGAACCAGAACCGCTCCTGACCGGGCGCCCCGAACAGGTAGAGCACCATGCGCTCGTTGAGACTGATCCGGCCGAAGTCGAAGGCGACGGTCGTGGTCGTCTTCGTGGTCAGCCCGGCGGTCTCGTCGACTCCTATCCCGGCCTGCGTCATCACCTCTTCGGTGTTGAGCGGCCGGATCTCGCTGACCGACCGGACCAGGGTGGTCTTGCCGACCCCGAAACCGCCCACGACGACGATCTTCAGACCGGTTTCGGCCGAGTCGCTCAGTGGAGTACGCGCCGGCAGCTCAGAGGTTACGGAGTCCAAGGAGCACCTCCTTCAGGAGATCGGAGTCGGGAAGGTCGGCGGAGCGCGCGGCGCGCGGGTGCCTGGCGGTGATACGGCCCGTCGCGAGGAGATCGCCGAGGAGGATCCGTACCACCATCACGGGCAACCGCAGCTCGGCGGCGATCTCGACGACCGCCGTGGGATGGTCGCACAGCTCCAGGATCCTGACGTGCTCCGACTGCATCCCGGCGGTCGGCCGGCACTCGCTGACGATCAGGGTGACCAGGTCGAACGTGTTGTCCTCGACCCGGCTGCGGCCACCGGTGACGGTGTACAGCCGGTCGGGGTCTCCGGTGTCGACGGGCCGCCTGGTCATGAGCGCGTACTGTCCTGGGCGGGTGTGCGGGGTTCCGCCCGCAGATGCTCACCGATCTGTTCGACCAGCTCGCTCATCTGATGACCCACCACACCGGGGTCGGCGCCGTCCTCGGCCACGACCGCGAGATGCGCCCCGTCGCCGGCCTCCACGATGAACAGCAGCCCGCCGTGGAACTCCGTCATCGAGTGGCGTACGCCGCCGCCGCCGCTGCCGAACTCCACCGAGGCGCCCTGGGCGAGCGCCTGGATGCCGGAACAGATGGCGGACAACTGGTCGGCCTGGTCGAGGGTGAGATGACGGCTCCAGCAGAGCTTCAGTCCGTCGCGGGAGAGCACGAGGGCGTGCCGGGTGCCGGGGGTGCGTTCCAGCAGGTTCTCAAGGAGCCAGGTCAGGCTGTTGTCTGTGGTCTGCATGATGCGCGTGGGGCGGGATGGAGCCGGTGGTCCGGCCACCTGCCCGTGCCTCCTTGTCACGTTCCGGGTGGGGGGATGGGCGCCGGTACCCCGGGCGCCGTGCGGGGTGGGCGCTGCCCTATCCGGCCGGAGTGCCGGGGGTGGCGGACGCGCCGGGAGCGTCGGGAGGACCGGCCGGGCCCTGGGGCCGGGACGCGGGGCCGGCCGGAGGCCGGGCGCCGTCGGACGGCGCGCCGTCCTCGGCGGCCGGGGCGTCAGCGCTCTCGGCGGCGTTACGCGCGCGGTGGAAGGCGCCGAACTGGGCGCCCACGTCGCGGCGTTCCGGCCGGACCGTCGTGGCCTCCGGCTCCGGGTTCGGCCTGCCGCGGTCGGCGGCGGCCATCGTACGGCCGGGCGGGCGCACGGGCAGGCCGCCGGGCGTCGCGACGCGGGGCCCGGCGGTCGGGGCGGACGGCGAGGGCAGTACCGGCCACGCCGTGGACGTGGGGACGGGCGGGGGCTGCGGGGCCGCGGTGACCGGCGGTGCCATGACGGGGGGCACGGTCGCCTCCGGCGCCGGGCGGCGCAGCGACTGCTCGGGCGCCATGCCGCGCTGCTGGGCCATGAGCTGCGGCGGGAAGAGGACGACGACGCCCGTGCCGCCGCGCGACGACGGCCGGTAGTTGACGCTGATGTGGTACTTGGCGGCCAGCCGGCCGACCACGGCCAGACCGAGCCGGGTGCCCTGGAGCGTCGCGAGGTCGGTGACCCGCCCCGAGACGGACTCCTCGGCGCGGCGCATCGCGGCGGCGGCCATCTTCAGGCCGCTGTCCTCGATGGTCACCACGATGCCGGCGGTGCGCTCCTCGACATAGACATGGACCTCGTCGATCGGCGGGGAGAAGTTCGCCGCGTTGTCCATCAGTTCGGCGAGCAGGTGCATCACCGGCTCGGCGGCGAACCCGGCGATCGCGGCCTGGCTGGAGCAGTGCAGCCTGACCCGCTGATAGGCGGCGATACGGCCGACCGCGCCGCGCAGGATGGACTCCATCCCGATCGGCTTGTTCCAGGCGCGGCTCGCGCGCCCGCCCATCAGCAGGGCCAGCCGGTCGGTGAGCAGTCCGAGCTGCGAGGTGTTGTGGTCGAGCTTGAGGAGGTCGCCGAAGACCTCTTCGCCGTAACGGTCCTGCATGTCACGCAGGTCGGCCAGCATGGACACGGCCTTGGCCTGCACCCGGCTCAGCGCCTTGGCGCTCGCCGCCTGCGCCGCCGCCCCGCGCCGCTCACTGACGGCGAACTCCCGGACCACCGCGTCCACCAGGACGCGCAGCCGGGGGTCGTCGGGCGGTACGACGGTGGAGAGCACGGTGTCGGCGGAGCCACCTGAGCGCAGTCCGGCGAGCGCGTCGGGCAGTGTCTTGCCGGTGAGCAGGTCCAGCTCGTCGGCCGCCTTGGTCAGCTGGGCGACAGCGGTCTCGCTGTTGGCGAGCGCCCGGGCCGCGCGCCCCTCGGCGGCGGCTATCTCGCCCGTGAACGTCTCCAGGACACGGCGGAGTTGGGGGTCGGACGGCGGCGGAGTGGTCGTGAAGATCTCCTGGGCGCTCAGGCCCTCGTGGAGCTTCTTGACGACCGCGGGCAGCGTGACGTTCAGCAGGTGCGCGCACTCGGCGCCGTTCCGGGCGAGCTGTGTCTGCGCGGCGTTGCTCTCGCTCTGGGCAGCCCCGGCGCCACGCCGCGCTCCGCGCAGCAGCAGTGCGGCGGTGACGACGGTCGCGGCCAGGCAGGCCCAGGTGACGGCGACGGTGGCGGCCACCCAGGAGCGGGCGGGTCCCGGCGCCGCCGCGACCACCGCTCCTCCGGCGGCGCCGGCCACCACCAGCAAGGTGAGCGGGACGGTGAGCGGCAACGACCGCGTGGTGGGTATGCGGTGCGGACTGGGGGCGACAGGCACTGACATTCCGCGGTCCCTCGGTACTTGAGTGCGGGGGGAACAGACCGGCCGACCTGCGGGCTTCGGCCGCATGGGCGGGATCTGACACCGATGGGGACGGTGATCTTCCGCACCACATGTGGCGCTCATGCTAACCACGGGACGCGGTACGGAAGCACTCAGGGCCTCCCGAGCCCACAGAACGGGCGACTTCGTCCCGAGGTCGCCCGTGGTACAGGGGGGACGTGATAAAGGGAATCTGCTGTTGCGAGTCCGGTCATATGCGCCCTCTCCGTGTCGGAGTGAGGTCCACAGGCCCGTTTCGGCTGCGGATACGTTTTTTCACCTGGCGTCATCTCGCCTGTGCAGCGATGGGTTTCAGTCAACTGCCCGCGTCGCGTCTGGTGGCCCGGTGCCGGGTGAGGCCGGAGGGCCGGGCCTCGCAGTACAGTGCGGTGCATGCCCTGGTGCACCACAAAGTAGTGCAAGCTGCTGAGCCCTTCTTGAACATATTGGACGGAATGTGTCGGACCTCGACCAGCTCACCCAGTCGCTCGCCCGCAATCTCAAGCGCTGGCGCGGCGAGCGGGGCTTCACGCTCGACGCCCTCGCGGCCCGTGCGGGGGTCAGCCGCGGGATGATCATCCAGATCGAGCAGGCCCGTACCAATCCGAGCGTCGGCATCACCGTCAAGATCGCCGACGCGCTCGGGGTCCCCATCACCACCCTGCTCGACTACGAACAGGGCACCCACGTCAGGGTCGTCCCCGAGAGCCAGGCCGTACGGCTGTGGTCCACCCCGGCGGGCAGCCGCAGCACGCTCCTGGTCGGCGCGGAGGCGCGTGGCCCGCTGGAGCTGTGGTCGTGGACGCTGATGCCCGGCGACGCCAGCTCCTCCGACCCGCACCCGCCGGGCACCACCGAACTGCTCCACGTGACCGCCGGTGAGCTGACGCTGCTCGTCGACGGCGAGCCGCACGCCGTACCGGCGGGTGCGTCGGCGACCTTCGAGGCCGGCGTTCCGCACTCCTACCGCAACGACGGTTCCGAAACGGTCGAAATGATCATGTCGATCTCCGTGCCGCCGGTGCGCTGACGAGCGGTCCGTACGGGGCGGGGACCCGCGCCGCTCGGCCAGGCTTCTACCGGCCGAGCAGGGGGATCTCGATCGCGGGGCAGCGGTCCATCACCATCGCGAGCCCGGCCGCGCGCGTCCGCTCGTACGCCTGTTCGTCGATCACCCCGAGCTGGAACCAGACGGCCTTCGCGCCGACGGCGACCGCCTCGTCCGCGACCGCTCCGGCCAGCCGGCTGTTGACGAAGACGTCCACCACGTCCACGGGGAAGGGGATGTCCGCGAGCGAGGCGTACCCGCGCTCGCCGTGCACCGTCTCGGCCTTGGGGTGCACCGGTACGACGCGCTTGCCGTAGCGCTGGAGTACCGCCGCGACGCCGTAGGCGGCCCGGGAGGTGTTGGCGGACAGGCCCACGACGGCCCAGGTGTCGCCCGCCTGCTGAAGGATCTCGCGGATCGTCCCCGGGTCGGCGTGTCCGGTCTGTGCTCTCTCTGCGTCCATGCCGGGGCAACAGATTCGCTTCGTGCGTCATTCCGCAGGCCGCCGCGCTGTGGTTTCCCCGTGAAAACTCCATGTCTCTTTCGTGAGTCCCTCGCCGCACGCGGCCAGGCATACCGTCATGAGGTGCACCACCTCGGATCGGATCGTGGGCGTCGGGCTCCGTTCCGGTGCGGTCCAGGCGGCGGAGCCCTACGCGTGGATGTCTGCGGCGAGGTGTCGCGGTACGCCGGGTCCACCCCGTGGTCGGACACGGAGAGCCGGACGAGAGGAGGTTGTCGGCACCAGGTGGCAGGATGCCGTGCCATGACCGCACCGATCAGTGAGTCGTGGACGCGAATCGAGAACTGGCTCGCCGAGCACGCCCCGGCGACCTACGCTGCGCTGGCGCCGCCGGCGGATCCGGCGGACATCGCCGCGGTCGAACGCGTCATCGGCCGGCCGCTCCTCAAGCCCGTGGTGATGTCGCTGCTGCGGCACGACGGTCTCCTCGACCGGCGGGGCTCGCTGCTGCCAGGGTCCTACAGGCCGATGAGCGCACGTGAGATAGGAGCTGATTGGCAACTTTTCACCGGCTTCTACGACAAGCGCACGGCGGATGAGAAGGGAGAGGAGGCGGACTACGACTTCATGAAGATCGGGTTCAGTGGCGTCCTGTACGGACACCCGCAGTTGATCCCCATCGCGCGGGACGTCGGCGGGGGTTACCTCGTGCTGGACCACCGTCCCGAGATCGACCGGGGGCGCGTCCACGAAGCCGAGGCCGTGGAAGGCGTCAAGCGCGCATCGCACGAGATGTGGACGTCCCTGCCGGTGCTCATGGAGGCGCTCGCCATGTCCCTCGAGACCGACCAGCCCCTCAACGGCTACACGCCGGTAGTGGACGAGGAGCAGAGACTGTACTGGGACTTCATACCGCTGGGCAGTGACCGGACCTTGCACCGGTCATGACACAGCAGCGGATGGTGAGGTCGGCGGAGCTTGCTCCGTGGCGAGTGATCATGGCCCCGAAGAAGCCGTACCTGGACGACCTCTGCAAGCCGCGCACGATCCGGCACAGCAACGCCGTGCTGCGCGGCTTCTACGAGTTCTGGACGTCCGAGGTGTACAGGTGTATGAGGTATTGGTTCGTGTGGAGGTGTGGTTGTGCTGAGGACAGGAAAGATCCAGCGGTTCGACGAGACGCGCGGGTACGGGTTCATCATCCCGAACGAGGGAGGTGACGACGTTTTCATGCACGCGAACGACCTGCTGGACGAGAAGTACCTCTACCAGGCCGGCCGCGAGGTCGAGTTCTTCGTCGAGATGGGGGACAAGGGGCCGAAGGCGTCCGAGATCCGGCTCATCCACCAGCCCTCGCAGCGCCGCCCGGAGCGCGACCGGGCATCGAGCCCGGTGACGTACCAGACCGCGGACGGCGTCGGGTCGACCGTCGACGCTCTGCGCGGCGAACTCACCGAGGCGTTGCTGGAGGCGGACGGCACTCTGACGGCCGACCAGATCAAGAGGGTCAGGGCCCGCGTCGTCGACCTGGCACGCGCGCACGGCTGGGTCACCGCCTGAGCGGTGCCGCACACGAGGGCCGCGGAATCACGGGATGTCCGGTGATTCCGCGGCTTTCTGCCGTACGGGAATATCGGGCCTCGAAACAGGGTCCGGTATCGGGCCCCGACACCGAGGTCCGATACAGGGGCCTTTTGCCGACAACGGAGACTGTGGTGACGGCGGAATCCGGGTGGTTACGCTGCCTGGACAGGAACGTGAAGTTCTCTGCGGCTGCCCGTCGCCGTACAGGACTGGACCGGCTGCTCGGACGAGGAGGGTGCGGAGCGGCTGACCGCCGCGGGCCGTACGTGATGTGGCGTGGCGCGTTCCGCCGGGGGCGGTGCGTGCCCTAGGCGCTCGGCGCCTTCGTCTTCTCGGTACCGGCGTCGGTAGCGGCGTCCGTACCGGCGTCCGCTCCTACGTCGGCACCCGCGGCTGTGGCCGTGTCTGTAGCTGGAGCCGCGTCGGCCCGTTCCGCGCGGCGCAGCAGCAGAGCCGCCAGCACCCCGCCCGTCAGTACCGCGACCGCGCCGAAGAGCTGGCTGGTCTCCAGACCTGACGCGAACCCGTCCGCGATGCGCTGCTTCGCCGCCGCGCCGTCAGCCCCGGCGAGCACGGTGGGCAGTGACGCCGCTCCCGCCGCACCTGGGACGAGAGCGGCGAAGCGGGAGTTGAGCACGGCGCCGAGGGTGGCGACGCCGAGGCCGTTGCCGAACTCGCCGAGCGCGCCGTTCACCCCCGCGCCCACGCCGGCCTTCTCCGGTGGGATCGCGCTCATGATCGCGTTGGCCATGGCCGGCGTGGCCAACGCGATGCCGGCGCCCATCACCACGAGCCCGAGCAGCATCCCCGTATACGCGTGGTTGCCCAGCACGGCGATCGCCGACAGTCCCGCGGAGAGCATGGCCATCCCGACGGCGATCGTGAGCGGTGTGCCCAGCCGGGGCAGCAGCCGGGCTCCGATCCCGGTGAGATTGAGCGCGACGACGGTCAGCGCGAGCGGAGCGGTCCGCAGACCGGCCTCCAACGGTCCGTAGCCCAGGACGAATTGGAGGTGCTGGGTGAGGAGGAAGAGTGAGCCGCCCATCCCGAAGGCGATCAGGACCGCTCCCGCCACGGCCCCGACGAACCGCCGGTCGCGGAAGAAACGCATGTCCAGCATCGGGTACGGGATACGCGGCTCCCAGAGCACGAAGGCGGTGAGTACGGTCACACCGACAGCCCCGGAGGCCAGGACCTGCCCCGACGCCCAGCCGTGCTCGGGGCCCGAGATGATCGCGTAGACCACCCCCGTCATCCCGATGGTGGAGAGCAGCGCGCCGACCAGGTCGGGACGGTCGCCCTCCTTGGTCTTCGACTCGGGTACGAGGGCGATCACCGCGGCCAGCCCCATGACGGCGACCGGGATGTTGATCAGGAAGATCGCGCCCCACCGGAAGTGGTCCAGCATCACCCCGCCGACCAGCGGCCCCACGGCGAAGCCGAGTGAATTGACCGTGGCCCAGAGCGCGATGGCCCGTACCCGCTCCTGCTCGTCGAAGATCTGCACGACCACGGCCAGGGTGGTGGTGATCAGCAGCGCGCCGCCGACACCCATCCCCGCACGCGCCGCGATGAGCTGTGCGGAGGAGTCCGCCAGCCCGGCCACGAGTGACCCGGTGCCGAACAGGGCGAGCCCCGCGACCAGCATCTTCTTCCGGCCGTACCGGTCGGCGGCGCTGCCCGCGGTGAGCAGCAGACCCGACTGGACCAGGGAGTAGGCGTTGATCATCCACTGGATGTCGGCGGTGGACGCGTCCAGCTCCCGGGTGAGGGAGGGGATGGCGACGTTCAGCACCGTGTTGTCGAGCAGCACCGTGAGCTGGGCCAGGCAGATGACGCCGAGGATGAGCCAGCGCTGCGGATGGCCCGACGGGGCTCTGCCCGCGTCGGTGGTCGTGACTGTCATGCGGCCCTGCCCTTCTTGTCCTTCTCGATACTTATGTACGGAACTGTTCTGGAGGGTGCCGACGCGGGTGGAGTCACCCCGGTGGAGTGCCGCCCCGGCGGAGAGCCGCCCCTTGAGGGGGCGCCCCGATGAGGGCGGCGCACCGGCCGTCGTCACCGAACCGTCGGGGCGGTCACAGTCGTCGGACCCATGGCATCCGTGCACGCTCATGACCCCGCACCGGCCCCGACAGGGGTTCCGCGCAGCCCGAAAGGCGCTTCCCGGCGTCGGTCGAGGGGGCGATCGGGCCCCGCATAGGGTGGGGGCATGCAGGAGCAGTACCGGACCGTCGCCCGCGCGGGCGTCCACGAGACCGAGGTCAACCGGTCGCGCTTCCTCTGCGCGCTGGCACCGGCGGCGACCGAGGGGGAGGCGCAGGAGTTCATCGCGCGCGTCCGCAAGGAGCACCCGACGGCCACGCACCACTGCTTCGCGTACGTGATCGGCGCCGACGCCGCCGTGCAGCGGGCGAGCGACGACGGCGAACCGGGCGGCACGGCGGGCGCGCCGATGCTCCAGATGCTGACGCGACGTGAGGTGCGCTACACGGTGGCGGTCGTCACCCGCTACTACGGCGGGGTCAAGCTCGGCGCCGGCGGCCTGATCAGGGCGTACGGGGGAGCGGTCGGTGAGGCGCTGGACGCCCTCGGCACCCGGACCAGACGGCGCTACCGGCAGGTCACCGTTACCGTCGGCCACCAGCGCGCGGGCCGGCTGGAGAACGATCTGCGCGCCACGGGACGCGCGGTGCGCGAGGTGCGGTACGCGGAGGCGGTGACGATCGAGCTGGGGCTGCCGGACGCGGAGGTCGACGCGTTCCGCGCCTGGCTCGCGGACACGACGGCGGGCACGGCCGCCTTGGAGCTGGGCGGGGAGGCGTACGGCGATGGACCCCCGGAGTGATCCCCGCGCGCTCCACGCGCCGGGCGTGCCGGGCACGTGGTGCGAACTGGTTGGACAGTACGAACGGCATGAACGGCATGAACGGCATGAACGGCGCGTAACGCGCGAACGAGAGGAAAGCCCCTCTTGAGGATTCTGCACACGTCGGACTGGCATCTCGGACGGTCCTTCCACCGCGTGAGCCTGCTCGACGCCCAGGCCGCGTTCCTCGACCACCTCGTGGCGACGGTCCGCACCCACGACGTCGACGCGGTCCTCGTCGCCGGCGACGTCTACGACCGGGCCGTACCGCCGCTCGCCGCCGTGGAGCTGTTCGACCGCGCGCTGCACCGCCTCGCCGAGGCCGGAGTGCCGACCGTCATGATCTCCGGCAACCACGACTCGGCCCGCAGGCTCGGTGTCGGCGCCGGGCTCATCGAGCGCGCCGGCATCCATCTGCGGACCGACCCGGCGGGCTGCGCCACCCCCGTCCTGCTCGCGGACGCCCACGGCGAGGTGGCCTTCTACGGGCTGCCGTATCTCGAACCGGCTCTGGTGCGCGAGGAGTTCAAGGCGTCCAAGGCCGGGCACGAGGCGGTGCTCGGCGCCGCGATGGAGCGCGTACGGGCCGACCTCGCCGCCCGCCCGTCCGGCACCCGCTCCGTCGTCCTCGCGCACGCCTTCGTCGTCGGGGGCGCACCGAGCGACAGCGAGCGGGACATCACCGTCGGCGGGGTGGCCGCCGTGCCCGCCGGCGTCTTCGACGGTGTCGACTATGTCGCGCTCGGGCATCTGCACGGTTCCCAGACCCTCACCGAGCGTGTCCGTTACGCGGGTTCGCCCCTCGCCTACTCCTTCTCCGAGGCCACGCACCGCAAGACGATGTGGCTGGTCGACCTCGGACCCGAGGGCGGGATCGAGGCGCGGCGGATCGACTGCCCGGTGCCCCGCGCACTCGCCCGGATCCGCGGGACGCTCGACGCACTGCTCGACGATCCCGCCCTCGACCGGCACGAGGAGTCCTGGGTGGAGGCGACCCTCACCGACCCCGTGCGCCCGGCCGAGCCCATGGCGCGGCTCGCCGAGCGTTTCCCGTACACGCTCAGCCTTGTCTTCGACCCCGAGCGGCCGGAGGGCGATCCGCTCGCCTCCTACGGCCGTCGCCTCGCGGGCCGTACCGACCAGCAGATCGCGGAGGACTTCGTGGCGCACGTACGCGGCGGGTCGGGGCCCGACGGTCCGGAACGCACCGTGCTGCGCGGCGCGTTCGACGACGTACGGGTCGACGCGACGGTGCGCGAGGTGGCCCCGTGAGACTGCACCGGCTGACGATCACCGCCTTCGGCCCCTTCGCCACCACCCAGGAGGTCGACTTCGACGCGCTCTCCGGCGCCGGGCTCTTCCTGCTCCACGGCCCGACCGGCGCCGGAAAGACATCCGTGCTGGACGCGGTCTGCTACGCGCTGTACGGGGCCGTGCCGGGCGCCCGGCAGAGCCCCGGCACCACCCTGCGCAGCGACCACGCGCCCACCGGGACGGTCACCGAGGTCGTTCTCGAACTGACCGTCGGCGGGCGGCGGTTGGAGATCACCCGGCGACCGGCCCAGCTCCGTCCCAAGAAGCGTGTCAAGGGGTTCACCACCGAGAAGGCGCAGAGCTGGCTGCGGGAGTACGTCCCTGACGACACCCCCGGCGGTGGCCCCGACGCCAACCCCGGTACCGACGACGGAGGATGGCGGGCGCTGAGCCGCTCCCACCAGGAGATCGGGGAGGAGGTCGGCCAGCTCCTCGGTATGAGCCGCGAACAGTTCTGCCAGGTCGTGCTCCTGCCCCAGGGTGACTTCGCCCGCTTCCTGCGCGCCGACGCCGAGGCGCGCGGCAGACTCCTCGGCACGCTCTTCGACACCCGCAGGTTCGCCGCGGTCGAGGAACGTCTGGCCGAGCTGCGCCGTGCCGCGGAACACCGGGTGCGCGCCGGGGACGACCGGCTCCTCGGTATCGCGCAGCGCATCGCCCAGGCGGCGGAGGGGGGTTCGGCCGCGACAGGGCGTACGGAGGCGCCACACCCCCCCGACCGGCAGCCCGGCGACGTGGAGCCGGCCCCGGCCGTGCTCGCCTGGGCGGCGCTCGTACGCTGCGACGCCCACGAGCGGGCCGACATCGCCGCGTCGGCCCTCGCCGAGGCGGAGGACCGGTTGGCGACGGCCCGGAGCGTACGGGACTCCGCGCGTGAACTCGCCGGACTCCAGGAGCGGTTCGCGGACGCCCAGCGGCGCCGCACCGCCCTCGAAGCCCGCCGCCCCGGGTACGAGCAGACCCGTACGCTGCTGGAGCGCGACCGCGAGGCGGAGCTGGTCGCCCCGGCGCTCGCCCTGCGTGACGAGGCGGAAGAGGCCCACCGTGCCGCGTCCGCCGAGCACGACCGCACCCGGAAGTCGCTGCCCCCCGAACTCGCGGACGCCGGAGCCGAACAACTCGCCGCCCTGGCAGGCTCCGTACGCCAGGAACTCGGCGCCCTCGACGCGGCCCGCCGCGCGGAGAGCCGCAGCGCCGAGATCACCGCCGAACGCGCCGCACTGGACCGGCAGGCGCGCGCCGACGACGACATCCTCCAGGAGACGGCCGGCTGGCTGGCGGGCTGGGAGCCCGAACGCCGCGCGCTGCTCGGCCGCGTGGAAGAGGCCCTGGAGGCGGCCACCCGCGCCGAGCAGCGTGCCGGACAGCTCGAACCGGCCGTGCGGCGGCTGGCCGCGGCCAAGCGGCGCGACACGCTCGAAGGGAGGGTACGGGAGGCCGAGCGGCGACTCCTGGCCGCGGGCGCGCGGGCCAACTCCGCCCACGGTGACTGGCTCGACCTGCGGGAGCGGCGGCTGAAGGGCATCGCCGCCGAACTCGCCGCCCGGCTCGCCGAGGGCGCCCCCTGCGAGGTCTGCGGCTCCGCCGAGCACCCCGCCCCCGCGCGTCCCACGGACGACCAGGTCGATCCGGCGGCGGAGGACGCCGCGCTGGCGGAGTACCAGCGGTGCGACGAGGTCCAGATGGAGGCCGAGCGCGCGCACACGACCCTCCTGGAGCAGTACGCGACGGCCCGCACCCAGGCGGCCGAGCCGTCCCAGGACAGCGACAGTGACGGCGGCCCCGGCATCGCCGAAGCCATCGCCGGGAACCCCACCGCCACGGACCTCACCACCACCGACGCCACAGCCAAGGACCCCACTGCCAAGGACCCCACCGTCGCCGAACTCGCCGCGTTCACCGAACGGTTGGACCGCGAACACACTGCGGCGCGCCGGATCGCCGCCGGGGCACACGCGGCGCGTGAGGCCCTGGCCCGGGCCGAGCGCGAGTACGAGGGCCGGGTCGCCGCGCAGCGGCAGGCCGAACAACGTGCCGCCGCCCGGACCTCGCAGCGCGAGACGCTGGAGCGCGAACAGGGCAAGCTGCGAGCGGAGTTGAGCCGCGCCAGAGGAGAGGCCGCGAGCGTCGCCGACCGCGTGGCCGAGCTGGCGAGCCGTGCCAGGTCGCTCGCCGGGGCGGCCGAGACCGCACGCGTCGCGGACGCCACCGCACTGCGTCTCAAGGAAGCCGACGGGCGCCTCGCGGGGGCCGCCTTCCGGGCCGGCTTCGACACCCCGGGAGCCGCCGCCGAGGCCCTGCTCGGCGCTGCCGACCGGAGCGCGTTCCAGCACCGTATCGACGAGTGGCAGGCCGAGGCCGCCGCGGTCGCCGACCGGCTCGCGGAACCCGGGACCAGGGACGCCGCCGCCCGCCCGCCCGCCGACCACGGCGCCGCGCAGTCCGCCCACGACACCGCGGAACACGCCCTGCGCGCCGCCTCGGCCCGGCACGCCGCCGCCCGGGAGAGCCGGGACCAGCTCGCCAGGCTCTCGCGGCGGGCCGAGGCCGAGGTGCGCGAACTCGGCCCCGTACGCGAGGAGTACGACCGGGTGGCCCGTCTCGCGGGGCTCACCGCGGGAACCTCCGCCGACAACGAACGCCGGATGCGCCTGGAGTCGTACGTCCTGGCGGCCCGCCTCGAACAGGTCGCGGCAGCCGCCACCGTACGTCTCCAGCGCATGTCCTCCGGCCGTTACACGCTGTCCCACACCGACGCCCGCGTGGGCGGACAACGCCGGTCCGGGCTCGGGCTCCAGGTCGTCGACGCCTGGACCGGCAGCGCCCGCGACACCGCGACGCTCTCCGGCGGCGAGACGTTCTTCGCCTCCCTCGCGCTCGCGCTCGGTCTCGCGGACGTCGTCACGGACGAGGCCGGCGGCGTCCGGCTGGACACCCTCTTCATCGACGAGGGCTTCGGCAGTCTCGACGACCAGACCCTGGACGAGGTCCTCGACGTACTGGACTCCCTGCGGGAACGGGACCGCAGCGTCGGCATCGTCAGCCATGTCGCGGACCTGCGCCGCCGCATCCCGACCCAACTGGAGATCGTCAAGGAACGGCACGGGTCCGCCGTGCGGCAGCGCCTCGCGGGGAAGTGAGCCGACCGGGGCGGTCTCACGGGGCCGGGGTCCCCGGGCGGGGCGCCGTCGCCGGCCGTGGTGTGTCACCGCCGGCCGCCGGTTCTCGTCGCAGGCCCGGCGCCAGGGTCAGTGTGACGGTGACGGAGAGCGCCGCCATGACGGCCGTCGCCGCCGGTACGGAGGTGAGTTGGGCGACGCCGCCCGCCAGCGCCGCGCCCACCCCCTGCATCGTGAGCATCCCCGAGGTGTGCAACCCGAGGGCGTGGCCGTTCAGTTCACCCGGGGTCAGGGACATCAGCCGCTCCTGGAGGACCAGGCTCGCGGCGAACCCCACCGAGGCCACCGCCACGGCCGCCGCCACCAGCGGCAGCGCCGGACGCAGGGCGAGCAGCGGATACGGCAGGGCCAGCAGCAGGAGCAGCGGAACCCCGAGCCGCCCCCGCCACCGCGCCGGCACGAGCCGGCCCACAGTGACATCCCCGGCGAGCATGCCGCAGGCGGCGCAGGCGAAGAGGAGCCCCGCGTACCGGGGCGCGTAGGCGACGAACAGCGACTCGCACCCCACGATCAGCCCGTTGGGGATCCAGAGCGCGAGATAGACGGCCCGGCGCGCACGTGAGGACAGCAGCAGGGCGTTGGTCCGCCAGGTCGCGGCGGCCGAGGGGCGCCCGGTGGCCCGCGGCGGTCGGCCGCCGAGACCGAGGCGGGCGACGACCGCCGTGGCGAGATGGAGGGCGGCGCCCGCGAGCAGGGTGCCGCGCGGCGACAGAGTGGTCACCAGCACACCGCCGAGAGCGTATCCGCCGATCTGCGCCGTGCCCGCGCACATGTTGAGCACGGAACGCCCGAGCAGATAGCCGTCCCGCTCAAGGATCTCGTTGAGCAGCCCGTACCGTACGCCGCCGACCGGCGAGGCGACCGTACCGAGAAGGAACAGCACCGCGAACGAGGCCCACACCGGCGGCCCGGGCACGGCGAGCGCGGCGGTGCCCAGGCCGAACAGCAGCGACGTCCCGGCCAGCGTGGCGCGCGGCGGCAGCCGGTCCGCCGCCGAGAGCAGGGTGGTGGCGCCGAGCACCTGGGCGAGGGAGGGCCCGAACATGGCGAGCGCGGAGAGCAGCGGCGAACCGGTCGCCGAGTAGATCAGGGTGCCCAGCGCCAGACCGCTCACGGTCTGGGCACCCACGTGCCCGGCGGACAGGAGGAAGAGCGGGGTGAACTCCTGGGTGCGGAACAGCTCGCGGTAGGTACGCATGAACGGGAGTGTCGAGGCGTCCGCGGCCGGGCCGTTACTCTTTCGCGGGGAGGCGAAACATGGGCTGGTGGCAGATCAGCGCGGACACCCTCGCGGACAGCCGCTTCGTCGTCTCCGCCCTCGCCGAGACGATCGCGAGCCTGAAGACCCTGGAACGGGGCACGGCCGCACACCCGGGCGAGCGCGCCTGGCTCGACCTCCACCTGTTCGCCTACCGCACGCGTCAGGCCGACGACCCGGTCACCGCGCTGCTCGTCCGGGCCGCGCTGGGGCGTCACTGGAACGCGGACTACCTCACGCCCACCCCCAGCGGCGACGGCGACCAGCCGTTCGAGGACGAGCTGGCGCGCGTGCGCGAGACGCCCGCCGCGACCGTACACGCCGATCTGACCGTCTCCCTGAACGGCCCGCTCCCCGCCCTTCTGCACCGCTCCGACCTGCCGGAACGCACCGCCGACGCGCTGACCTGGGTATGGACGCGGACGGTGCTGCCCACCTGGCCGAGGCGCCGCCGGATCATCGAGGCGGATGTCGTCGCACGGACCGCCCGGCTCGGCCGGGGCGGCTGGACCGCGGCGCTGGAAGGCATGCGCCCGGAGCTGCGCTGGCTCGGGGAGAGCCGCCTCCAGCTCAACACGAGGGACTACCCGCCGAGGGAACTCACGGGGGCGCGCCTGATGTTCGTCCCCGTGACGCCGGTCAACGGCTGGGTCTCCTGGGACGCGCCGCACCGCTACGCCGTGGTCTACCCCTGCTCCGGCGCACTGGCCGACGCGGACCGCACCCCCGTCCCCGAGACCCTCGGCGCACTGCTCGGACCCGCGCGGGCGACCGTCCTCGTCCTGCTCGACACCCCGAAGAGCACCACGCACCTGGTGGCGCTGACCGGCCAGGGCCTCGGCTCGGTGGGCCGCCATCTCAAGGTCCTGCACGACGCGGGGCTGGTACGACGCCGCCGCGCCGGGCGGTCCGTCCTCTACTTCAGGACCGACGCGGGCGAGGTCCTGGTCAACGCCGGCCGGGAGGGCTGAGGCAGCGGGGAGGCTGAGGCGACAGGGAGGGCCGAGGCGACAGAGAGGCTGAGGCGACAGGGAGGGCCGGGGCAGCGGGGGAGCGGTCCGGCAGTCGCCCGGCGTGCCGAAAACCGGATGACAGCCGCCCCCGGCCCGGCCACCATGGGCGCCCATGCCCGCACTTGAACCGCCTGCCCCGGAGACCCTCCGCCGTGATCCGCTGCCGCTGCGCGGCCGTACCGCGTTGGGGGATGCCCGACGACCCGGCCCGGCTGATCGCCTGGCTCGCGACCGACGAGGCCGCGTGGATCACCGGACAGGTCATCGACTCGGAGGGCGGGTTCCGCCGCTGAACGGGACAGCCGGGTCCGCGCCGGAGCGCCCCGCACCACGGCCGCCCCGCGGCGCGGGCGACTCAGTCCGTGGCGCCGGCCTCCGCCAGTGCCGCGAACAGCTCCCTCAGGTCCGCCCCGGCCGGTGCCCCGCTCACCTGCCCGTCACCCACTTCCACCACCCGCCACACGCCGTCCTCCCGCAGCGCCAGATCCGTTGTCAGGAACCGGCAGCCGAGCGCCCGTACGGCCGCCGCCACCGCGTCCAGCGCCGGCCCCGGCTCCCGCTCCGGCAGCTTGCCGGGGGTGTCCGGATGGGCGGTGGTCAGGACCGGCTCACCGTCCACCCACCACACGCGCACCTCGCCGCCCGGCACGAACGGCTCGTACGCGCGCAGCACCACCCCACCGGCGAGGGAGTCCTCCTGAAGCGCGAGGAAGCGGTCCACCACGGCCATGAGCCGTGTGTGGTCCGTGAGTTCGGGGATGAAGCAGGCCTCGTCCCATTCGTCCTTCCGGGACTTCACATAGTCCTTGACGATCCCGGGACCCGGACCGAGGGGCGCCGCGAGCTCCGTCAGTTCCGCCCGCGACAGGGGCGCGCCCGGCGCCCGCTCCCGCCAGACGCTCCGCGGTGTGAGGTCGGCGAACTCCGCGAACCAGCCGGGGAGTTCATGCGCGCGACGGTACGAACCGGGGTCGGTCAGCAGTCGGCAGCCCCGTACCTCCATGCCGCGCGCCAGTTCCTCGTAGGACGCGGCGGGCATCATCCAACCCCGGTACCAGTACGGTCCCGAGCCGCGCCGCACCCCCGCCAGCGCGCCCGCCGTGTCCCCGGAGAGCAGCGCGTCATGGCCGAGGAGCGCGAACGCCGAGTCGGGCGACCGGGCCAGTGCCGCCTCCGCGGCGAACACCGGATCGGGCCGTACCGCCCGCAGCGGATCGGCGCAGAACAGGAAACCGGCTTCCATCGCATCCCCCAGACCTTTCACACCGTGTGGGTTTCACGCCTTCGGCAGGAGAGAACATGTCCACGACCACCACACTCGTCATCCGCCCCGCCCTCCCGGACGACGAGTTGAACGAACTCTTCGCCGCGTCGTGGCCCGGCCACGGAACGACGTCCTTCGCGCCGGTCCTCGCGCGCAGCCTGGTCTGGGTGGCGGCCCGGCGCGCCGGGCGGCTCGTCGGCTACGTCAATGTCGCCGGTGACGGCGGTGTGCACGCCTTCATCCTCGACACCACCGTCCACCCCGACGAGCGTCACCAAGGTCTCGGCCGCAGGCTCGTACGGGCCGCGGCGGAGGAGGCGTGCGCGCGGGGCGCGCGCTGGCTCCATGTCGACTACGAGCCGGCGCTGGCGCCCTTCTACGCGAGCTGCGGTTTCCGGCCGACCGAGGCCGGGCTCATGCCGCTCGTGCCACGCGGCTGAACCCCGCCTCCGCCGTACCAGAGAGGTCAGAGCTTCGACAGTTCGTCCACCAGATCGTCCAGCCCCAGTGAGCCCTGTGACAGCGCCGCCATGTGCCACGCCTTCGCGTCGAACGCGTCGCCGTGCGCCTTGCGGGCGTTCTCCCGGCCCAGCAGCCAGGCGCGTTCACCCAGTTTGTAGCCGATGGCCTGGCCCGGCATGGACAGGTAGCGGGTCAGTTCGCTGCTGACGAAGTCCGCGGGACGGCCACTGTGGTTACCGAAGAACTCCTCCGCCAGCTCGGGCGTCCAGCGCTCGCCCGGATGGAACGGGGAGTCCGCCGGGATCTCCAGCTCCAGATGCATCCCGATGTCCACGATCACCCGGCAGGCGCGCATCATCTGCGCGTCCAGATAACCGAGTCGGCGCTCCGCGTCCGGCAGGAAGCCCAGCTCGTCCATGAGGCGTTCCGCATAGAGCGCCCACCCTTCGGAGTTGGCGCTGACCTGCCCCACCGATGCCTGGTAGCGGGAGAGTTGCGCGGAGACGTGCGTCCACTGCGCGATCTGGAGATGGTGGCCGGGGACGCCCTCGTGGTACCAGGTGGACACCAGGTCGTACACCGGGAAACGGGTCTCGCCCATGGTGGGCAGCCAGGTGCGGCCGGGGCGTGAGAAGTCCTCGGAGGGCCCGGTGTAGTACGGGGCCGCCGCGCCGCCGGGCGGGGCGATCCGGGACTCCACGCGCCGTACCCGCTCGGCGAGTTCGAAGTGCGTGCCGTCCAGCGCGTCGATCGCCTCGTCCATCAGCTTCTGGAGCCAGGTCCGCACCTCGTCGACGCCCTCGATGTGCGCGCCGTGCACATCGAGATGGGCCAGCGCCTCCCAGGGGCCCGCTCCCGGCAGGATCTTCCCCGCCTCGTCCTTCATCTCGGCGAGCAGCCGGTGGTACTCCGACCAGCCGTACGCGTACGCCTCGTCCAGATCCAGGTCCGTACCGTTGTAGTAGCGCGCCCAGCGGGCGTAGCGCTCCCGGCCCACGGTGTCCGGCGCGTCCTCGACGGCGGGGGCGTACACGTCGCGCATCCAGTCGCGCAGTTCCGCCACGGCGGCGGTCGCCGTGCCCGCGGCGGCGTCCAGCTCCGTACGGAGCGCGTCGGGGCCCGCCGCGGCGAACTCCTCGAACCAGCCCCGGTCCTCGCCCGCCCACTCGGTGAGCTGCCCGACGAAGGTCGCCGTCGCGCGCGGTCCCGCCGGCAGCTTGCGCTCGATGCCCAGGGCCAGCGACGCGCGGTACCCCTCCAGCGCGGCGGGCACGGCGCGCATCCGCTCGGCGAGCGCCGCCCAGTCCGACTCGGTCTCGGCGGGGGTCACGCTGAAGATGTCACGCACGAAGTGGGGGGCGGAGTGCAGGTTGCTGACCTCGCGCAGTCCTTCCTCGGTGTCGTGGACGGCGAGGAAGGCGGTGAGCCGCTCACGCAGCAGCCGGGCGCAGCGCCGCTCGGCATCGCTGTCCGCACCCGGCAGCGCCTCGGCCACGTCGAGCCGGGCGAGCGTGGCCAGGGCGAGATCGGCGCGGGCCTGCTGTCCGGCCGGGGAGTAGTCGGGAAGACGGCGGGAGGACTCCGCCACGCCGAGATAGGTGCCGGTGATCGGATCGAGTTCGATGAGTGCGTCGACGTAGGCGTCGGCGACCTGGCGGGGCAGCGCGCTGCCGGCTGTGTCTGACATAGCGGCCATCCTCTCCAACACGGACCGCCGCGTCACTTCACCCCGTGCGGGGCACGGCCGGATTGGCTGATCGAGGGCGCGGGCGGTGTGGGCGGCCCGGCGACACCGGCGTTCCACGCCACGGAACGGTGCGGGCAGGCGGAGGCGGACGCCGGAATCCGGCCTTGTCCGCCGCCGTTCCGTGCCCGGATCCCGGGCCGCGGAACGGTGTGTTCGGCGAAAAGGCCGGTCGATTCCCCCCGATACGGTCCGACCCGGGCCCGGAACGGGTGGGCGGCACCGCCCGGGGCCCGGGAAGGACTTTGGCCGGATCTGTACGCTCGCGCCGTACCGGACGGCGGCAGGGCCGGCGCGTCACGAGCGGACCGGTCACGGAGTGGACGGGTCGAACAGTCCCGAATCCTCGTACGGAGGGAGCGCGCCCAGGGCGGTCGGCTCCAGCCGGGCCGTGATCACGAGCGTGCCCTCGTCGATCTGGTAGTCCAGCGGCAGCCCGAGGTCGCGCATGGCCGCGACCATACCTGTGTTGGACGCCTGGGTGACCGCGTACACGCTGCCCGAGCGGGCCTCGACGGCGAGCGCGACGAGCCGGCGCAGCAGTTCGGAGCCGATGCCGCGCCGCTGCCAGTCGTCCTCGACGATCAGTGCGACCTCGGTCTCGTCTCCGTCCCAGAGGAGATGGCCGAGGGCGACGAGCCGCCCCGAGGCCGTCTGGACGGCGAGGGTCCGTCCGAAGCGCGGGCTGAGCAGATGGGTCAGATAGCGGTCGGCGTCGCCCACCGGTCCGTGGTAGCGCAGGTCCAGGGTGCGGGGCGTGCAGCGGCCGTGCATGGCGAGCGCGGCGTCGAGGTCGTCGGCGTCGGCGCGGCGGACGGTGATCTCCTCCCCCTGGGGGAGGGTGAGCACATCCTGGCTGCGGGGGATGCGCGGGCCGAGCCGGGTGTCCAGCTCCACCAGCGCGCGGGCGCGGGCGAACTCGGTGGGCGTGAAGGAGAGGTACGGGCGCTCTATGGTGATGCTGCCGCCGTGCGGATCGCGCAGCCGCATCTCCGTACCGTCACGGCCGTCGATGCCCTCGCCCTCGCAGTCGCCCTCCGGGCCGTCCCCGTCGGCCGCCCGGCCCCCGGCGGAGCCGGCCGGCCGGGAGTGGATGGTGCAGCGGCCCAGCAACTGACGGAGCGCCAGCGGCAGTTCGGCGGCGTCCAGTGCCGTGCGGGTGGCCAGGCCCAGCACCCGGGTGGGGGTGTCCACCAGGTCGTGCGCGTCGGCCCGCTCGATCCAGGTGGAGCTGCCGCCGGCGGCGGAGACCTCACGGGTGAGGTCCTTCGCCTGGAGCGACGCCGGGGCGCGCAGCAGGAACTCGTCGACCGTGCCGTCGGCCAGGGGGTGCGTCTGGAGGGTGAGGATGTCCACCCGGTGTGTGGCGAAGGTGACGCACAGCGCGGCCAGGCTTCCCGGCTCGTCCCGTACGGTCGTCCGCATCCGCCAGAGGGCTGTCTCCTCCGGTGCCGCCTCTTCCCGCCCGTCCGGAGCGGTGGCCGGGGCGGAGACGGGAGGTCCGTTGTCACCGGACGCCGGTGGCGCGTGCCCGTGCCTCCGTGCCCACCAGGTGTGGAACGTGGCCGTGGCGATCAGGGCCACGGCCGAGGCGACCAGCAGGAACGCGCCGTCGGGTCCGTGCGCGATCAGGTTCGCCAGCGCGTCGGCGACCGCCACGGCGGTGAACAGGGCGGCCAGTTCGACGAGATCCCGCCGCCAGTGGTGGGGGCGGCGGGCACTCTTCGCGGAAGTCACATTGGTCATGACCTCACTCTGACGGAACGGTGTTGCGTGATCACGAACGGTTTGTGACTGATGGGTTAAGGCTGGATCTGTTCCTTTTGGGCCATCTTCGGCCATTTGTGGCGTGACGTGATCGCTTCCTTGGCGTATCGCGGCCAGAAGGCGCCGCGCTTGTGTGATCACCTGCGAGGAGCCCCCGCGTCCGGCGAGTTCCGGCAACCCCGGTATCTCCTCCGCCCACCCGCAGCGCTCCACGCAGTCGGCGGCCACGGACAGTATCGCCCCGAGCCCGGGGTGCGTGCTTGCCGAGCGCGCGGCGCTGCCCGGCGCCGTCGGCACCGGGGCCAGCAGGGCGGGCAACGCCGGCAGCAGTACGGAAGCGACCGTTCCGTACGCACCGGTCGCGGCGGCGGTACGGACCGCGTCGGCCAGCCGGTTGATCTTGACGTCCCCCGAGATCACCAGTGCGGCCAGCTCCTCGCCCAGCACCGGACCGGCCAGCTCCCCACGGGCGGCCAGCACCAGCAGCGCGTCCACGGCCGGCAGCCGGTCCTGCGGGTGGCGGGCGCCCAGCCCGTACGCCAGCCCCCGGTGCAGGCACCGGCCCGCCGGACCCGCGCTCTCGGCGAGCAGGGGCAGCCACCACGTTCCGCCCCGCTGATCGTCCCGCGCGCCGCCTCCGGCGACAGCGTGAGCGTCAGCCGCATCCCCGGCAGCACCGCCTCCCAGGCGCTCGACACCGCCGCGCCGTCCGCCACCGGCGGCCCGTACACCCGCAGCGCCGTCGCGTCCCGCAGCACCCGCTCCAACGAGGCGAGCCGCTCGGGACCCGGCAGACAGACGGCGCCCGGCACCGGCCGCGTCGTCGGCCGCAGCGTCCGCCCCGCTGGCACCACCCACGTCGCCCCACGCGAGGCGTTGCCCCCGCCCCGGGGCAGCGAGCGCAGGAAGCGCACCGCCTCGGCCCCGGCCAGCTCCGCCCGCAGATCGGATCCCGCGGAGACCACCTGCGCCTCGGCGAACCCCCGCAGCCACCGGTCCGGCAGCGGCACCTTCTTCTCCACCACCGACCCGCCGACCGTCGTGACCGCCAGCTCGTCCGGCCCCACCCGCAGGTGCAGCGGATCGTCGCCGGTCATCCGGGACAGCGCCTCGCGCAGCGGGTTGTTCACATCCACATTGGTCGTGCCGTGGCCCGTACCCGCCCCGCCGAGCCCGTCCTCCAGCACATCGAGCCGCGCGTACACCCCGCAGCATCCGGAGAACGACTCGAAGCGCAGCCGGTCGCCGTTCCCCGTCACCACCGGGTCCAGCGAGCGGCCCGGCACCCGCTGGTAGTACCGGGCGCCCGCCACGTCCGCGACGGCCAGCAGGCCGCGCGCCGCGGCCCGCGGCGAGGAGAGGAACCCGGAGAAGAAGCGCGGACGCGCCTCGGCGCCGACGGGCGTGAGGCCGCCCGACGTCTCCAGACCGAGCAGCCGTCCGCCCCGGGAGTGCTCCAGGGCGGACGGACGGGAATAGGCCAGCGCCTGTGTGGATCGCGTCATGGGAAAAACCGTGGACGCGACCACTGACAATCGCCCTGAGCCGCGAAGTCACCGCTCCCCGGGCTGTTTTACCGTCTGCTCGCCGACCGGTTCACCGGCCCGCTCACTGGCCGACCTTGCCCGGCTGGAGCACCTTCGTGAACAGCACCGTGCCGCCCTGCTCCCGCAGCCGGACCGTCAACTCCCCGCTCGCGCCGTCGATGTCCACCTCGCCGAAGAGCGGAGGGGTCTCCATCGGCGAGAGGTTCGACCCCGTCGGCGCCTTGACGAAGACCCGGTCGGGTCCGAAGGTCCCGTCCAGCTTGCTCGCCGGGAACTGCCCCGCCGCGATGGGGCCCGTGACGAACTCCCAGAAGGGCTCGAAGTCCTTGAACGCGGCCCGCTCCGGCAGATAGTGCTGCGCCGAGGTGTGGTGCACGTCCGCCGTCAGCCACAGCGTGCCCGTGATCCGCCGCTGCTTGATGTACCGCAGCAGGTCGGCGATCTGCAGCTCACGGCCGAGCGGCGCGCCCGGGTCGCCCTGCGCGATCGCCTCGATGTCCGCCGTACCGTCCGGCACGACCAGACCGATCGGCATGTCCGCGGCGATGACCTTCCACACCGCGCGCGAGCGCGACAGCTCGCGCTTCAGCCACTGGAGCTGTTCCGCGCCGAGGATCCCGGTGGTGTCGTCGGACTGCCGGCCGGGCGAGTTGGCGTTGCGGTACGTCCGCATGTCGAGGACGAACACATCGAGCAGCGGACCGTGGTTCACCACCCGGTGCACCCGGCGGTCCGTACCGCGCGCGTGCAGCGTCGAGATGGGGAAGTACTCGCGGAACGCCTGGGACGCGCGGGCGGACAGCACGTCCACGTTCTTCTCGGTGTAGCGGTCGTCGTCCAGGATCTGACCCGGGTACCAGTTGTTGCGCACCTCGTGGTCGTCCCACTGCGTGATGGACGGGACCTCGGCGTTGAAGCGCCGGACATTGCGGTCCAGCAGGTTGTAGCGGAAGTTGCCCCGGTACTCGGCCAGGGTCTCCGCGACCTTCGCCTTCTCCTCGGTGGTGACGTTGCGCCAGACACGGCCGTCGGGCAGCGTCACGCTCGGCTCGATCACGCCGTCCGCGTAGATGTTGTCGCCGCTGGACAGGAAGAAGTCCGGGGCGAGCCGCCGCATCTCCTCGTAGACGGTGAAACCGCCGAGGTCCGGGTTGATGCCCCAGCCCTGCCCGGCGATGTCGCCCGACCAGACGAAGCGCACGTCCTGGCGGCGTTTCGCGGGTGCCGTGCGGAACGTTCCGTACACCGGCTCGCCGGTACGGCGCGGGTCGTCGGGGTCGGCGAGCGTCACCCGGTAGTGGACCCGCTCGCCCGAGGGGAGACCGCGCAGCGGGACCGTACCGGTGAAGTCCGTGCCGGCGCCCAGCAGCGGACCGCGGACGAGGTGTGCGCGGCGGAACGATTCGGTGGCGGAGGTCTCCACGATCATCCGGGCGGGCCGGTCCGACCGTACCCACACGAGCCCGGAGGAGGCCGTGATGTCGCCCGCCTGTACGCCCCAGCCCGCGCGCGGCCGGCCCGACAGGGCCTGCGCGGGCGCCGCGCCGCCCAGTGCGGCGGCGCCGGGCAGCGCCAGCGCGGCCGAGGCGGCGAGCGAGCCCCGCAGCACACCGCGCCGGCCGGGGTGGCGCGCGGGGCCAGGGGCGGAGTCGGGGGAGGAGAGGGGAGCGGGGGTGTTCTGGTGGCCGTACGGCATCGATGCGTCTCCTGCGCGAGAGGTGACCCTGGTCGAGTGGTGACCGGAGTGTCCTGCCATGCCTAGCGCCCGGCGACGGCCACCGCGCGAACCCCGGGTGAACAACCGCGACGTCACCTCGCACCCTCGCGACGTCACCCCCGCACCATGCCGTGCGCGGGCCGCCTGGACAACAGGGCGTCCTGTCCGGTGGGATGGGGCGTGTGGCAGCCGACACCCTGAGCACCGAGGCGTTCGAAGCACACCGACCGGTACTGACGGGGGTCGCGTACCGCATGCTCGGCCGGTACGCCGACGCCGAGGACGTCGTCCAGGAGGCGTGGCTGCGCTGGAGCGCCGCCGACCGCGCGGATGTCGTCGAGCCGCGCGCCTATCTCGTACGGATCACCACCCGCCTCGCCATCGACCGGCTGCGCCAGACCGGGACGCGGCGCGAGGCGTACGTGGGCCCCTGGCTGCCCGAACCCGTCGTCACCACCTTCGGCCCCACCGTGCCCGACACGGCAGAACGCGCCCTGCTCGCCGACTCCGTCTCCCTCGCGGTCCTGGTCGTCCTCGAATCGCTCTCGCCGCTGGAGCGCGCGGTGTTCGTCCTGCGGGAGGCGTTCGGCTTCCCGTTCGCCGAGATCGCCACCACGCTGGAGCGCAGCGAGTCCGCCGTGCGCCAGCTCGCGGGCCGGGCCCGCCGCCATGTCGAGGAACGCAGGCCCCGCTACGACGTCGACCCGGTCGAACGCCGCGCTCTCACCGAGCGGTTCCTCGCGGCGGCCGGCGGCGGTGACCTCAAGGAACTGCTCGCCCTGCTCGCCCCCGACGTCCGGCTGGTCGGCGACAGCGGGGGCAAGGCCAAGGCGCCCCGGCGCGTCATCGAGGGCGCCGACAAGGTCGGCCGCTTCCTGCTCGCGACCGCGGGCGACGCCTGGCTGTACGACATCAGCCTCATCGAGGTCAACGGCGCCCCCGCGGTCCTGTTCAAGATGGACGGAAAGCCCGACAACGTCCTTCAGCTGGAGGTCGTGGACGGGCGGGTGCAGCGCGTCCACATCATCCGCAACCCCGACAAGCTCGGCGGAGTCTCCGCGGAAGGGCGGACCCTGTAGGCCGCGGTGTTCCGCGCGTGCGTGCGCGGCCACGTTCCGCGCGTGCGTGCGCGGCCACCCGTTCCTCCGCCCTCCGCGCAAGCCACCCGTTGCTCCGTACCGGGCCACGGTCCTTCCGTACGGGTCCGGCCACCCGTCCACGCCGGGTAAAAGATCCGTTTCCTTCCGTGACCTGCGGGCCTATTGGTCTTGACCAAGGGGTGGGGCCGTCCTATCGTCGTTATTTAGTGAGGAATCTTTAATAAACAAGGGAACGGAAATCCGCCGGCCGGCCGGCGATTGCGGAGGATCAGGGTGGGGACCACGCGGCTCGAAACGGTGCCGGAGCCCAAGTACTGGCATCTCAGGACGGTGCTCGCCGAAGCGCTCGACTCCGATTTCGTGGTCGGCGAGGTGCTGCCCAACGAGCGTGAACTCGCCGCCCGTTTCGGTGTCGCCCGCGCCACCCTCCGGCAGGCGCTCGAACAACTGGAGCTGGAAGGCCGCCTCCAGCGCCGCCGGGGCGTCGGTACGACCGTCGCCCCGCCCCGCGTCGGCGTGGACGTCTCCACACCCCGGCATGCCTGGCCGGGCGCCGACGAGGACGCCTGGCAGCCCCTCGACTGCGGTACGGCCACCGCGCCCGCCGCGGCGGCCCGGCTCCTGGAGGCCGACGACGGCGAACAGGTCCACACCGTCCGCAGGATCCGCGTCACGCACGGCCAGTCCGTCGCCGCCGAACTGATCCACGTACCGGCGTCGTCGGTGCCCGACCTGTCGGCCATCGAAGCGCCCTCGGGGCCCGCGCGCGCCCGCGCCGTCCTGCGGGAACTCCAGCACCTCGGCCTCGACACCCAGGAACGCGCGGTGGAGCTGGGCTCGGCGCGCGCCGACGACGCCAGGGAACTGGACCGGCTCCCCGGCGCGCCCGTCCTCGTGGTCACGACGCGCTACGTGGTGGCGGGCCGGATCGCCGCCGTCTCCGTGGCCACGTACCGCGCGGACACCTGCCGGCTCACCTTCGGGGCCACCGGCGATCTGGAGATCAGCGACGAGCCCCGGGAGAGCCAGGAGCGCAAGGCGTCCTGACGCGGGCCGGCCCACGGCCTCGCCGCCCGGCCGGCCACGGCTCAGCGGCGGGCCGTCACCGGGCCCTCCACCGCGAAGAGCTCTTCCTCGACACGGTCGATGGCCAGCCGCAGCGCGCCCGTCGCCACCGCCGCCTCGCCGAGCAGGGAGAGGGCCACACGCGGCGGGCGCAGACAGTAGCGCGCCAACTCGTCACGGAGCGGGTCCAGTACGCCGTCGAGCCCCGCCGCCCAGCCGCCGATCACCACCAGCTCCGGGTCGAGCGCGAGCACCAGCGCGGCGACATCGTGCACCAGCCGCAGGATGAACCGCTCGACGGCCTCCTGGGCGCGTGCGTCCCCGCGCCTGGCCTCGGCGAAGACCTGGGCCACCGCCTGCTCGTCCAGCGGGTGGAGCGGCTCGTCCGTCGTCGACAGCAGCCGCTCCGGAGTGGCCCCGCGCCCCAGCAGGTGCAGCGCGCCGATCTCGCCCGCCGCCCCGCCGAAACCACGGTGCAGCCGCCCCCCGATCAACGCGCCCGCCCCCGGGCTGAGCCCGGCCAGTACGAAGACGATGTCGTCGGAGTCGGTGGCCGCGCCCTTCCACTGCTCGGCGACCGCCGCCGCGTTGGCGTCGTTCTCCACCAGGACCGGGCAACTGAACGAACGCCGCAGCCGCTCACCGAGCGCCAGCCCGGTCCACTGGGGCAGCGCCGTACCGAGCCGTACGGTCCCGTCGGCCTCCACGATCCCCGGGCTGCCCACACCGACCGCCCGCAGCGAGCTGTGCGCCACCCCGGCCCGCCCCAGCACCTCGTCGGCGACGACCAGGACGTGCGCGAGGCGTTCGTCCGCGTCCGCCTTCTCCGCCACCTCCCGGGACCCGGCGCCGATGATCCCGCCATCCAGCCCGGCGACCATCGCCGCCACCCGGTGCGCCCCGATCTCGATGCCCAGCAGATGCCCGGCCTCGGCCCGGAACCGGAACCGCCGCGCCGGGCGGCCCTGCTTACGGGTCTCGCCCTCCTCCGGGGCGGACCCGGCGACCAGTCCGGTCTCGATCAGCCCCTCCACGACGCCCTCGACCGTGGGCCGGGACAGGCTCGTGATCCGGGTGATGTCCGTGAGGGTGAGCGAGCCCGCGTCGCGCAGGGTGTGCAGTACCACCGCGGAGTTGATCCTCCGCAGCAGGGACGGGTCTCCGCCGGTCAGCCGCCCCACGGTAGTCCTCCAGCTCGTGCGCGTGTGAGGCGGATCGTACTCGGTGCCCGACAGCGCGGCGAGTGGCGCGCACCGGGCCGCCCGGACGCGGCGACGGGCAGTGCGGCACGGAGCACACCGCACTGCCCGCGGAGCCGGGGCGGATCCCGGCCGTCCGCCCCCGCGCTCAGTCGCCGACCTTCTCCAGCGGCTCGGCCGGCCTGGCCGGCGCCCGCTCCTGCTGGGCGCGCGCATGCCCCGGGTCCGTGCTGTCGTACGGGAGCGTCAGATCACGGTCACGGGTCTCCGGCGCCATCCGGGTCGCTATGAGACTGACGGTCGTGACCAGTGTCATGTAGACGGCGACCGGGATCCAGGAGCCTGAGAAGGCGGTGACCAGCGCGGTGCAGATCAGCGGGGCGACCCCGCCGCCGATCACGGAGGAGAACTCCCGGCCCAGGGTGACCCCGGCGTACCGGTAGCGGTTCCCGAACAGCTCGGGGAAGAAGCTCATCTGGACGCCGACCGCGCCCTGGCAGGCCAGGATGAAGCCGATGACGATCGCCACGGTGATCGCGACCTTGGACCCCGAGTTCAGCGCGACGAACGTGGGCGCGGGGAGCAGGACGAGAGCGCTCAGTATCAGCGTGTACACCGGCCGGCGCCCGAAGCGGTCCGAGAGGGTGCCGAAGCAGATCGCCGCGATACCGCCGCAGATGGCGCCCACCAGCAGCACTTCGGGGACGAAGTCCTTCTCGACGCCGACCGTCGTCACCAGGTACGAGGCCATGAAGACCTGGTAGGTGTAGGACTGGGTGCTGATCCCGAAGTTCATGAAGAGCACCAGGAGCATCGGCCTGCGGCCCCGCGTGAGGACCTCCCGGACCGGAGAGGCGGGCTTCTCCCGTGACGCCTCGCTCTGTGCCTGCTGTTCCTTGAGGTCCTTGAAGACGGGGCTCTCGTGGAGTTTCCGCCGGATGATCATGGCGGCCACGGTCACCACCAGACTGGATCCGAAGACCAGCCGCCAGCCCCAGGACATCAGGGCCTCGTCCGAGAGACGCTGGGCGAGGATCCAGGCCACGGCCCCGAGCGCCGTCCCCAGCGCCGCGCCCGTCATGACCAGGGAGGAGAGTCTGCCCCTGCGCCCCTTGGCGGCTGTCTCGGTGAGCAGCGCGGCGGCTCCCGACTGCTCGGCGCCGGCGCCGAAGCCCTGGCCCATGCGGCAGATCAGCAGCAGGATCGGAGCGAGCAGGCCGACCTGTCCGTACGTCGGCAGCAGCCCGATGGCGAGCGTGGAGCCGCCCATCAGCAGGAGCGTCGCGACCAGGACCCACTTGCGGCCGAGCCGGTCTCCGTAGCGGGAGAAGAAGAGCCCGCCGAGTGGACGGGCGGCGAAGCCGACCGCGTACGTGCTGAAGCTGGCGAGGATGCCCACGGACGCCGAGACGTTGGGGAAGAACAGCTCGCTGAAGATCAGCGCCGAGGCGGTCCCGTAGATGACGAAGTCGTACTGTTCGAGCGCGGTGCCGATCAGGCCGGCCCAGGCCGCGCGGCGTACCGTGGCGCGGTCCGGCGTCGGTTCCCCTGACGGGGTCGTGGCTTCCGGGGACGGGGGTGCCGCGGCAGGTGTCGTGTTGTCCATGATCCATGCCTCCTTGAACGGATCGAACTCCGCGGTGGAGCGGAACGGGCGGAGCAAAGCGGGTCAAAAGGGGTACGGCGGGGTGTGGCTGGTCGTGTGTGCGGGGTCTGTGGTGTGCCAGGGGCTACGGGGCTACGGGAGTGCTTTTCGGGGGCGCCTGGTGCGGGCGTCGCCGCAGGGGCGGAGCCCGTCAGGCGGTGGTGTCGCCGGGGCGTACGACGACCTTGAGGTGGGACGGGTCGTCGCCCGGGGCCCGCAGGGCGTCGGCCGCCAGGTCCAGCGGGAACCGTCCGGTCAGGACGCCCGCCAGATCGACCCGTCCCCCCGCCACCAGCGCGATCGCGGTGGGGAAGGCGTGGGCGTAACGGAACGCGGTGGACAGCTCGATCTCCCAGCGCTGGAGGTGCGCCAGCGGCAGTCCGTCCATGCTGGGCGGGGCCTGCCCGACGACGATCGCCCGGCCCGCCGGACGCAGGGTCGCGAGCCCCTGCCGGAGCGCGGCCGGGTGGGCCGAGCACTCCAGCAGCCGGTCCACGCCGGTCAGTTCGAGTTCGTGTTCCGCCGTGTTGACGACGGAGCTCGCGCCCAGCTTGAGCGCCTGTGCGAGCCGCGCGCCGTTGACATCGGTGACGACCACCTCGCCCGCCCCGGCGGCGCGCGCCACCTGGGCGACGAGGATGCCGATCGGCCCCGCGCCGGTGACCAGCACGCGGTCGCCGAACTCGACGCCGGCGCGCCGCACGGCCCACACCGCGACGGCCAGCGGCTCGATCAGCGAGCCGACCTCCAGCGGGATGACGTCGGGCAGTGGATGGACGGCGCGCGCGGTGGCGACGATGTACTGGGCGAAGGTCCCGTCGGTGGGCGGCGAGCCGAAACAGGTGCCCGCCGGGCAGAGGTTGTAGCGCCCGGAGCGGCAGGTCGCGCACGTTCCGCACCCCACCGCCGGCTCCACCGCCACGCGGGTGCCCACGTCCAGGGCGACGGCGGAGCCCTTGGCGCTGATGACGCCGGACGCCTCGTGGCCGAGCACCGTCGGTCGGCGCAGCTCGTTCCGGCCGTTGCGGCCACTGGCGAAGTAATGCATGTCCGAGCCGCACACACCGACGGCGTCGACCGTGACGAGGACATCGTCGGGGCCGAGGTGCCGCAGCGGGCGGTCCTCGACACGCAGGTCACCCGGGCCGTACAGGACGGCGGCGCGGGTCGAATCGGGAGCGAACACTTTTCTCACGTCCTTGTGAGCGGGGACCGGGGGAGGGGAGGAGGAAGGGAGGGGAGGAGAGAGGAAAGGGGCGGTGGTCCGCCGACAGGGAACGGGAGGCCGGGCGCGGGGGCCGGGGACGGAGCCGCCCGCGGGCCGGGGAGCGGGCCCGGCCGGTGGGGCTCAGCCCGTGGGTCGCGGCTCGCACTCCGCGGCGCGCGCCGCCTCGGCGGCCGCCGCGCCCGGCCCGAACCGGACAATGACGTCGATGAGTTCGGCGACCCGGCCGCCGAAGGCCGGGTACTCCGTCAGACCGTCGCCGAGCAGCCCGCTGTCCAGGACGGCTTCGACGAAGGCGGCGCGCGACGCCCCGGAGGCGGCGGGCGCGGTGGCCGCGCGCTCCGCGATCGCGGCCAGCGTCCCGCGCGCCGGATCCGCCATCGCGGCGGCGTGCGGACCGGGCGAGAACCCCGCGGGCGGGGCCACGCAGCACAGGTACGCGGCCACCGTCAGTGCCAGGCGGTGCGGCATGCGCCCGGCCCGCAGATGCAGCAGCGCCGGTTCCGGCACCCGCTGGCGCAGCTTCACCGAGCCGTCGGAGCCGACCTGCTGGGTGCGGTGGCCCAGCGCCGTATTGGCCCAGCGCTCGAAGAGCTGCCCCACGTACGCGTCCAGGTCGATGCCGGCGGGCACGGTGAGGCTCGGCAGATAGTCGCCGTGCAGGACGCCCCGCGCGGCCTCCGCGATGAACGGCCGGCCGATCGAGTCCGGAACGGTCGCCCGTCCGTCCAGCGCGCCCAGATACGCGATGAGCGAGTGCGTGCCGTTGAGCAGGCGGAGCTTGAGCAGTTCGTACGGTTCGACGTCCGCCGTGAACAGCGCCCCGCCGTGCTCCCAGCGGGGCCGCCCGGCGGCGAACCGGTCCTCCATCACCCACATGGAGAACGGTTCCGCCGGGACCGGCACCGCGTCCCGCACCCCTAGCCGGGCGGCGACCGCCTCCCGGTAGACCTCGGTCGTCGCGGGGACGATCCGGTCGACCATGGAGTTGGGGAACGTCACCGCGCTCTCCAGCCACGGCGTCAGGGCGTCCCGTTCGCCGGCGGGCAGCGCCTGGGTGAACTCGTGCACCAGACGCCTCGTCTGCGCGCCGTTGCCCACCAGGTTGTCGCAGCTCAGCACCGTCACCGGGGTGGCGTGCGTGCGCTGCCTGCGCTGCAGCCCGCGGACGATCTGCCCGACGGTGGTGCGCGGCGGCCCGTCGCCGCGCAGGTCCGCCTGTACGGCCGGGGCGTCGAAGTCGAGTCCATGGGTACGGGGCGAGAACGTGTAGCCGTGCTCCGTGACCGTCATCGTGATGACGGCGGTGCCGGGCGCGGCCAGCGCGTCGAGCACCTCCTCCGGCTGCGCGGCTGCCACCAGCGCCCCGGTGTGCACCGACGGGACGGTCACCTCGGTGTGTTCCGGGGAGATCTCCACGACCGCGTACCGCATGTCCTGCTCCCGCAGGGCCCGGGCCACCCCGGCCGACCGGCTGGCCACCCCGAGGATGCCCCACGGCCCGTCGGTGTGCGCCAGCGCGGCGGCGGTGTGCACGGCCTGGTGGGCGCGGTGGAAGTTGCCGAGCCCGAGGTGGACGAGGCCGGTCTCGGCCGGCGGCTTCGCCGCGACGGTCCCGGCGCCGAGCCGGGGAAGAGCTGTGGTCATCACCGGTCACCAGTCCGTCATGGAGCCGTCGCGGCGGCGCGCCACCGGCAAGTAGGCGGGCTCGTAAGGGAATCGGGCGGCCAGCTCCTCGTCGACCTCGATCCCGAGACCGGGCTGCTCACCGGGGTGCAGATGCCCGTCCTCGTAGCTCCACGCGTGCCGGAACACCTCGTGGACGAGCGGTTCGTACCCCATGTACTCCTGGATGGCGAAGTTCGGTGTGGAGAGGCCGACGTGGAGCGAGGCGCCGAGCGCCACCGGCGACACGTCGGAGGGGCCGTGCGGGCCCAGCTTGATCTGCCAGATCTCGGCGAGCGCGGCGATCCGCCGGAGATGGCTGATGCCGCCGGCGTGCGTGACACACGTCCGTACGTAGTCGATGAGCTGCTCGGTGATCAGCGACTGGCACTCCCAGACGGTGTTGAACACCTCGCCGATGGCCAGCGGCACCGTGGTGTGCCGCCGGACGTGCCGCAGCACCTCCTGGTTCTCCGCCGGGGTGACGTCCTCCAGCCAGAACAGGTCCGTGTCCTCCAACGACCGCCCCAGCCGGGCCGCCTGGCCGGGCGTCAGCCGGTGGTGCACGTCGTGCAGCAGCTTCAGCTCCGGGCCCACGTGGGCGCGGGCCGCCGCGAGGACACCGGGCGCGTGCCGCAGGTAGGACTCCGTGTCCCAGACCTCCTCCGCGGGTGCCGCGCCCCGTCCGGCCGGCTCGTAGCCGGGGCCGCCCCGGGTCACCCCGTACACCATGTCGTGCCCCGGTACGCCGCTCTGCGCCCGTACGGCGAGGAAACCCCGCTCGCGCTGCGCGTCGATCGCGTCCAGCAGTTCGGGCACGTCCCAGCCGGACGCGTGCGTGTAGGTGAGGACGCGGTCGCGGACCGCCCCGCCGAGGAGCTGGTAGACGGGCTGCCCGGTGGCCTTGCCCTTGATGTCCCACAGCGCGAGGTCCACCGCGCCGATGGAGGTCATCGTCACCGGACCACGCCGCCAGTAGACGCCCCGGTACAGGTACTGCCAGGTGTCCTCGATCCGCGCGGGATCCCGGCCGGCGAGGAGCGGGGCGACATGGTCGCGCAGATACGAGGCGACGGCCAGCTCGCGGCCGTTGAGGGTCGCGTCGCCCCAGCCCACGAGCCCCTCCGCCGTGGTGATCTTGAGGGTGACGAAGTTACGGCCGGGGCTGGTGACGAGCACGTCCACGGCGGCGATGGTGTCGGTCCTGGTCACCGGGCCACCGCCACGACGTTGTGCGGCTCTTCGCCGGAGGCCAGCCGGCCGATGTTGGCGGCGATGTCGGCGGCCCTGCGCGCGAAGGTCTCGCGGGTGAGGCCCGAGGAGTGCGGGGTCATCAGTACGTTGTCCAGCTTTTCGAAGGGGTGGTTGCCGGGTGCGCCGCGATGGCCCTCGGACGGGTAGCGGTACCAGACGTCGAGCGCGGCGCCGCCGATCGTCCGCTCGCTCAGTGCGCGGAAGAGCGCGTCCTCGTCCACCACGGGGCCGCGTCCGACGTTGACCAGGACGGCCGAGGATCGCATCCGGGCGAACGCGTCCGCGCCGATCAGCCCCGTCGTCGCCGCGCTCAGCGGCGCGGAGACCACCACGACGTCCGACGTCTCCAGGAGGGTGCCGAGGTCGTCCACCGTCCCCGACCACTCCAGCCGGTGCGCCGCCGCGTCGACATCGCCGCGCCGGGTGACCGCGACGCCCCGCGCGCCGAACGCCCGGAACAACTCCCAGCTCCGGGCGCCGATATGACCGAATCCCACGAACCCGACCGTCGCCGTGCCGAGGCTGTCCACCCAGGGTGCGCGGGCGTCGTACACGGGGGAGTCCCACTCCCCGCGCCGCAGCGCGGCGTGCTGGCGCAGGAAGCCCCGGCGCAGCAGGACCGCGGCCGAGACGGCGTACTCCGCCATCGAGTTCTCGTGGTGGAACGTGTTGGCGACCAGGGTGCCCGCCGCCAGCGCACCGGTCTCGATCTTCTCCGTACCGGCGCCCGCGGCGTGCACCAGACGCAGCCGGGGGGCCGCGGCGGCCATGGCGGCGGTGCACTGGCCGGAGACCAGGACATCGGCGTCCGCCAGGGCGGTCTCGACGGCCGGGGTGTCCCGCACGTCGGGCCAGCGCACGGCCGTACCCGCCGGGAGCGCGGCCTCGAACTCGGCGCGCAGGGGAAGGAGGTTGGAGTCGGCGACGACCACGGTGAGTGTCATGACGCGTCCTTCGTGGCTCGACCCGCCGTGGTGGGGAGCCGGGGGGCGTGGGTGAGGGCCGGACCGCTCGATCCGCGGACGATGAGCTGGGTCGGCAGCCGCAGTGTGCGCGGTGTGTGGCGGTCACCGGCGAGGACCTGTCCGAGCAGGTCCATGGCGAGGGAGCCCGCCTTCGCCATGGGGACGGCGATGCTGGTGAGGGAGGGCTGTGACACTTCCGCGAACGGGATGTCGTCGACCCCGATGACAGTGAGGTCCTCCGGCACACCGATCCCCAGCGCGCGGGCACCGGCGATCACACCGAGCGCGACCAGGTCGTTGTGGGTGATCACCGCGGAGGCGCCGGAGGCCATCACACTGGCCGCCGCCGCGGTCCCGCCCGCCACCGTCTCGGACTGCCACCCCAGCAACTCCAGCTCAAGACCGGCCCGTTCGGCCTCGGCGCGGATCAGCTCGACGCGCTGCGCGTTCGACCAGGAGCGCTGCATGCCCTGGACGTACGCGACCCGCCGGTGGCCGAGCGCGGCCAGGTAGTCGACGGCCTGGCGCAGCCCGTGCGCCGCGTCGGTGAGCACGCAGTCCGCGCCGCTCGTCTCCCGGTTGACCAGCACGGCCGGCGTACGGCCGCAGATGCCGAGGATCTCGTCGGCGTCCAGCCGTGACGACACCACGACGAGCCCGTCGGCCTGGTCCCGCAGATGGGCGATGACCTCGCGTTCCCGGTCCGGGTTGAGATCGGTGTCGGCGAGGACGACGGTCTGCCTGCGGTGCCACCCCTCACCCTGGGCGGCCTTCACGAAGGCGCCGAACACGGGGTTGGCGATGTCCGGGACGACCACGGCCACCGTGGCGCTCTCCCTGTCGGCGGTGGGCTCGGCGGCCCGGGACCCGTTCGGTTCGTATCCCAGTTCTTGCGCAACGGAGAGAACCTTGCGCAAGGTCTGTGGTCCGAGCCGGTCCGGGTCGCTGAACGCGCGGGACGCGGTGGAGAGGGCGACGTTGGCGCGTTTGGCGACGTCGGTGAGGGTGGGGGCCATGAGGACTCCGTTACCGGTTCGACGGAGAAGGGTGGGTGAACGACATGCTGCATGGTCGCCACCGTTGCGCAACCTTGTCAACGCTTGCCACAAAATTGGCAAGGCGGGTCGCACGCGGTTGTCGTCCCGCCTCCCCGGAGCCCCTGGGCCTACCCGGCCCCCGGCCCCCGGCCCCCTGGCCCCGGCCCTCCCCGGGCGCCCGGAGCCTCCGAGGGCGTTCACCCGAGGGGCGCGTTCGCCGCCTCGCGCAGCCGGCCGAACTCCTCGGCCATCGTCGCCGCCGTCCAGTGCGCGTTCAGGCCGCTCGGGTTGGGCAGCGCCCAGATCCGCGTCCCGCCGATCGTCCGCTCCTGCGGCCCGATCCGGGCCCGCTTCTCGTCGAAGGCCGTCCGGTACGCGGTGATCCCGACCACCGCCAGCCACGCGGGCCGCAGCCGCTCCACCTTCGCCGTCAGGATCCGCCCGCCCGCGCGGAACTCCTCGGGGCTCAGCTCGTCGGCCCGCGCCGTCGCCCGCGCCACGACATTGGTGATGCCGAGACCGTACGTCGGCAACTCGTCCTGCTCGGCGGGCAACAGCCGGCGCGGGGTGAAGCCGGAGAGATGCAGCACCGGCCAGAAGCGGTTGCCGGGGCGGGCGAAGTGATGGCCGGTCGCCGCCGACAGCAGGCCCGGATTGATGCCGCGGAACAGCACACGCAAACCGCCCGCGACCACGTCGGGCAGGACGCGGTCGCGGGCGGCTTCGAGCTCTTCGGGGGTCATCCGGCGCTCATCAGCCTCGTCTAGAGGATGGAGCCCGGCGTGTAGGCCGCGGCCTCGGGGTGCCGCTTCAGGATCTCCTCGATCCGGGCCACCACGGTCGCGATCTGCTCCTCCGCCGCGCCCGTGAAGGACAGCTTGTCGTCCATCAGCGCGTCCAGCTCCGCCCGGTCCAGCGGCATGCGCCCGTCCGCGGCGAGCCGGTCGAGCAGTTCGTTGCGCTCGGCGCCCTGCTCACGCATGGCCAGCGCCGACGCCACCGCGTGCTCCTTGATGACCTCGTGCGCGGCCTCCCGGCCCACCCCGGCCCGTACCGCGCCCATCAGCACCTTCGTCGTCGCCAGGAAGGGCAGGTACCGGTCCAGCTCGCGCGCCACGACCGCGGGGAACGCGCCGAACTCGTCCAGGACGGTCAGGAAGGTCTCCAGCAGCCCGTCGAACGCGAAGAACGCGTCGGGCAGCGCGACCCGGCGCACCACCGAGCAGGAGACGTCGCCCTCGTTCCACTGGTCGCCCGCCAGCTCGCCGGTCATCGACGCGTAGCCGCGCAGGATCACCATCAGCCCGTTGACCCGCTCGCAGGAGCGCGTGTTCATCTTGTGCGGCATCGCCGAGGAGCCGACCTGCCCCGGCTTGAAGCCCTCGGTGACCAGCTCGTGCCCGGCCATCAGCCGGATCGTCTTCGCCACGGAGGACGGCGCGGCGGCGAGCTGCACCAGCGCGGTCACCACGTCGTAGTCGAGCGAGCGCGGATAGACCTGGCCCACGGAGGTGAACGCCTCGGCGAAGCCCAGATGGCCCGCGATCCGCTGCTCCAGCTCGGCCAGCTTCGCCGTGTCCCCGCCCAGCAGGTCGAGCATGTCCTGCGCCGTGCCGACCGGGCCCTTGATCCCGCGCAGCGGGTAGCGCCCCAGCAGGTCCTCCAGCCGGCCGTACGCCACCAGCAGCTCGTCGGCCGCAGTCGCGAACCGCTTGCCGAGGGTGGTGGCCTGCGCGGCGACATTGTGCGAGCGGCCGGCCATGACCAGCGCGCCGTACTCGCCCGCCAGCTTCCCGAGCCGGGCCAGCACCGCCACCGTACGGTCGCGTGTCAGCTCCAGGGAGAGCCGGATCTGGAGCTGCTCGACGTTCTCCGTCAGGTCCCGCGAGGTCATGCCCTTGTGCACCTGCTCATGGCCGGCGAGGGCGTTGAACTCCTCGATCCGCGCCTTCACATCGTGCCGGGTGACCTTCTCGCGCTCCGCGATCGACGCCAGGTCGACCTGGTCCAGAACGCGTTCGTAGTCGGCGAGGGCGGCGTCCGGCACCTCGATCCCGAGGTCCCGCTGCGCCCGCAGCACGGCCAGCCAGAGCTGACGCTCCAGCTTCACCTTCTGCTCGGGGGACCACAGCACGGCCAGCTCCGCCGAGGCGTAGCGGCCGGCAAGGACATTGGGGATACGAGGCTTGGGAGTCACGTGAGCTGATTCTACTGTCGGTTGACGCAGTGCGACGCCGGGCCCGTTTTTGTACGTTCCTCCAAGGTGTGACCTCTCTGGGTGCGCGCCGCCACGGCTCCGTGGCTCCTCCGAACGCGCGCCGCCACGAAGCCGGGTCCCACGACGGGCGGTCCTACGGAGTCCGGTCCTGCCGCGTGGGGTCCTGTGACGTCAGGTCCCGCACCTCGTACGGCAGCAGCTCCGGCCGCTTCGCCGCCCGGCCGTCCCCGGAGGAGCGCCCCGTCACCCGGCGCATCACCCACGGTCCGAGGTGCTGCCGTGCGAACCGCGCGTCGCCCGTCCGGCGGGCGAGCCACCGTTCGGGCGCGCCGGGCGGCAGCTCCGTGCGCCAGTCGTCGTCCTCGTCGTCCGCCGCCAGCCCGAGCGTCTGCCGGACGGCCTCGGCTACCCGGCGGTGACCCTCCGCCGTGAGATGCAGCCGGTCCACGTCCCACATGCGCTGATCGCCGAGGGCCGGCGCCCCGTACAGGTCCACCACGAGCGCGCCGTGCGCCGCCGCCAGCTCGTCGACGACGGTGAACAGCTCCTCCATGCGCGGCCGGAAGCGTTCCATCACCGGACCGTTCCGACCCGGGCTGCGCATCAGCACGAGCCGTCCGCACGCCGGGGCGAGCCGCTCCACGGCCTCCGTGAGCAGCCCGCGCACCCGGCCCATGTCGACCTTGGGGCGCAGGGTGTCGTTGAGCCCGCCGACCAGCGTCACCAGGTCCGGTTTCATCGCCGCCGCGAGGCCCACCTGCTCCTCGACGATCTGGCCGATGAGCTTGCCGCGCACGGCGAGGTTCGCGTACCGGAAGCCGGGGGTACGGGCCGCGAGCCGGGCGGCGAGCAGATCCGCCCAGCCGCGGTACGAGCCGTCGGGCAGCAGGTCGGACATGCCCTCCGTGAAGGAGTCACCGACCGCGACAAAACTGGTGTAGTTGGCATTCGTCTCCATGGCGGAGCCGATCGTACCGCGCGGTAGCTTCGGCTGCTCACAGCCCCTCGCCGCCCCTCGCGCGTGCGGTGCGCGGCCCTCTCACGCGTGCCGGCCCACCAGCTCCCGCAGCACGTCCTCCATCGTCACCAGCCCTTCGAGCTTCCCGTCCTCGTCCAGCACCGCCGCGAGGTGCGTCCGGCCGCGGCGCATCGCGGTCAGCACGTCGTCCATCGGCGTCGTCGCCCGGACGCGCGCGATCGTGCGCATCCCCGAGACCGGGAACGGCTCCTCGCGTGGCAGCACGTCCAGTGCGTCCTTCACATGGAGGTAGCCGAGGATCCTGCGCGCCGGGTCCACCACCGGGAACCGCGAGAAGCCGGACTCCGCCCCCAGCCGCTCCAGGCCCTCCGGCGTCACCCCGAGCCGCGCCGAGACCACCCGTTCCAGCGGCATCACCACATCGCGCACCGGCCGGCGCCCCAGCTCCAGCGCGTCGTGCAGCCGCTCGGTCGCCCGGTCGTCGAGCAGCCCCGCGTGGCCCGAGTCCGTGACCAGCCGGGCCAGCTCGTCGTCGGAGAACGAGGCGGACACCTCGTCCCTCGTCTCCACCCTGAGCAGCTTCAGCAGGGCGTTGGCGAAGGCGTTCACGGTGAAGATCACCGGGCGCAGCCCACGGGCCAGCGCGACCAGCGGCGGCCCCAGCAGCAGCGCGGCCCGCGCGGGCCCGGCCAGGGCGATGTTCTTGGGCACCATCTCGCCCAGCAGCATGTGCAGGTACGTGGCGACGCCGAGCGCGATCACGAACGAGAGCGGGTGCACGAGTCCGTCCGGGATCCCGACCGCGCCGAAGAGCGGCTCCAGGAGGTGGGCGAGGGCGGGCTCGGCGACGATGCCCAGCACCAGCGTGCAGAGCGTGATCCCGAGCTGCGCCGCCGCCAGCAGGGCCGAGACGTGCTCCAGCCCCCAGACCACACTGCGCGCCCGCCGGTCGCCGGCTTCCGCGGCCGGCTCGATCTGGCTGCGGCGTACGGAGATCAGGGCGAACTCGGACGCCACGAAGAACGCGTTGACGACCAGGGTCAGCAGCGCGACGAAGAGTTGTACGGCGATGATCATCCGGCGTCCTCCTTCCCGGCGGGGCCCGTCGGATCCACCGGGGCCGAAGGGGCCCCGGCCTCCGTGCCGCCGCCCGTCCCGCGGTCCGCGCCGCCCGTCGTGCGGGGCGCGCGCAGCAGCACCCGTGCCGCGCGCCGGCCCGTGGCGTCCACGACCTCCAGCTCCCAGCCCGCCAGCGCCACCCGGTCGCCCACCGCGGGGATCCGGCCCAGCTCGGTGGCGACGAGCCCCGCGAGGGTTTCGTACGGGCCCTCCGGCATCCGCAGCCCGACCGAGCTGAGCTGATCGGCGCGCGCGGCCCCGTCGGCCGACCAGAGCGCCCTGCCGTCCGCGTCCTCGCCCACCGGCGCCAGATCGGACCGCTCGTGCGGATCGTGCTCGTCCCGTACCTCGCCCACGACCTCCTCGACGATGTCCTCCAGCGTCACCACCCCGGCCGTCCCCCCGTACTCGTCGATGACGACGGCCATCGTGAGGCCGCCCGACAACCGGTCGAGCAGCGTGTCCACCGTCAGGCTCTCCGGCACCAGCAGCGGCTCACGCAGCAGCTCGGCCACCGGGAGCCGGGGACGGCGCTCCGCCGGAACCGTCAGGACGTCCTTGATGTGCGCGACCCCGACGACGGTGTCCAGGCTGCCCCGGTAGACGGGGAAGCGCGACAGACCGGTGGCCCGGGTCGCGTTGGCGACGTCCTCGGCCGTGGCCCGTACGTCCAGGGCCATCACCTGTACGCGAGGGGTCATCACGTTCTCCGCGGTCAGCGCGGCCAGGCTCAGCGTCCGTACGAACAGCTCCGCCGTGTCCGGCTCCAGCGCGCCCGCCTTCGCGGAGTGCCGCGCGAGCGCGACCAGCTCCTGCGGGCTGCGCGCGGACGCCAGTTCCTCGGTCGGCTCCAGGCCGAGCCCGCGCACGATCCGGTTCGCCGTGTTGTTGAGGTGCGCGATGAACGGGCGGAACGTGGCCGTGAAGTACCGCTGCGGCGTGGCCACCACCTTCGCGACCGCCAGCGGCGAGGAGATCGCCCAGTTCTTCGGCACCAGCTCACCGACGACCATCAGCACGATCGTCGACAGGGCCGTCCCGATGACCAGCGCCACCGAGTACGCCGTGGCGGGGGAGAGGCCCAGGGCCTCGACCGGCCCCCGGATCAGCTTCCCGATGGACGGTTCGGCGAGCATCCCGACGACCAGGTTGGTCACGGTGATCCCGAGCTGCGCGCCGGAGAGCTGGAACGTCAGGCTCCGTACGGCCTTCAGCGCCCCCGCCGCGCCCCGCTCGCCGCGCTCCGCGGCCCGTTCGAGATCGCCGCGCTCCACGGTGGTGAGGGAGAACTCCGCCGCGACGAACGCCCCGCAGGCGAGCGCCAGCGCGATCGCCACCAGGAGCAGAAGCACTTCGGTCATCCGGTCACCTCCGTCTCATGATCGCCGCACGGGCCGTGGACCGCGCGGCGTCGGCCGTTCTCAGGTGCCCGGGTGTCCGGGTGTCATGCGTGCGGGTGCCGTGCGGGCGCCGTGCGGTCCCTGCCCGGCGCCCCTGTCCCGTCGGCGTCCGGCGCCCCTGTCCCGTCGGCGCTGCCCAGCGGCTTCACCCAGCGTCGCCAGTGGTCCTCACGGTGGTAGCCGGCCGTGGCCCAGGTCCGGTGCGCGCGCTCGTTGGCCTCCAGGACCAAGGCGTCGATCCGCCGTCCGCCCAGGGCGCTGAAACGCCGTTCCGCGGCCTCCATCAGAGCGGTGGCGACACCTTGCCGCCGGTGGTCCGGGTGGACGGCGAGCCGGTAGGCGGAGCACCGCCATCCGTCGAAGCCCGCGATCACGCTCCCGATGAGGAGGCCGTCGCGCTCCGCGAGGAGCAGCGCGCCAGGATCCCGTGCGAGGAGCCGGGCCACGCCGTCGTGATCGTCACTGATGCTCGTTCCTTCGGCGGCCTCGCGCCAGAACCGCAGCACGGTGTCGATGTCGGGGAGGGCGGCGCCGCGTATGTGGAGGTCGTTCATGAGGAGAGCCAAGCAGAGGTGGCGCTCCGCCCGCTTCTGCGTTATAACTTCTAACGGAAGAGATAATGGATAACCAACTGAAGTGTGGTGGAGGTCGTCATGAACGCCGAAGGACTCGTCGAGGTCGTACTGCCGGGCAAGGTGGCGCCGGAAGGGCTTCAGATCCGGCACGGAGCCGTCCCCGCCGCGGGCCCGGGACAGGTCGTGATCCGCGTGGAGGCGACCGGGGTCTCCTTCGCCGAGCAGCAGATGCGCCGCGGCCGCTACTACGACCAGCCGCCGTTCCCCTTCGTGCCCGGCTACGACCTGGTCGGTACGGTGCTGGCGACCGGCGAGGGCGTCCGGCCCGGCCTGGCCGGCACCCGGGTGGCCGCGATGGTCAAGACCGGCGGCTGGGCCAGCCACGCCCGCGTCGACGCGGCGGACACGGTGGCGGTCCCCGACGGGATCGGCGCGGCGGAGGCGGAGACCCTGGTGGTCAACGGCGTCACCGCCTGGCAGATGCTGCACCGCAAGGCACGGGTCCGCGCGGGGCAGACGATCCTGGTGCACGGCGTCAACGGCGGCGTCGGCTCGGTCCTGGCCGAGTTCGCGCACGTCGCGGGCGTGAAGGTGATCGGCACCGCCTCGGCGCGCCACCACGACGCCCTGCGGGAACGGGGGATCGTCCCCGTCGACCACCGCACCGAGGACGTCGCCGCGCGGGTCCGCGTACTCGCCCCCGGCGGCGTGGACGCCGTCTTCGACCACGTCGGCGGCCGCTCCGTCATCGACTCCTGGCACCTCCTCGCGCCCGGCGGCACGCTCGTCTCGTACGGCACCGCCTCCACCCGGGACGACGAGGGATCCAAGCAGTGGCCGGTGATCAGGCTGCTCGGCCGGGTGTGGCTGTGGAACGCGCTGCCCAACGGCCGCCGGGCCTGCTTCTACAACGTCTGGGCCGGGCGCGCCCTCGCCAAGGACCGGTTCCGGGCCCGGCTGCGCGCCGACCTCACCGAGGTCTTCGGCGCCCTCCAGCGCGGCGACGTCACCGCCCGGATCGCCGCCCAACTGCCGCTCACCCGCGCCGCCGAGGCGCTGCGCCTGGCGGAATCCGGCACCGTCGCCGGAAAGGTCGTACTGACCCCGTAGCCCGCCGCAGCCCGCGGCCCGTCACCCGCGGCCCGTCACCCGCAGCGCGTGCGCGTGGAGCGATCGCGGTCAGCCGCCCCGCAGCTCCTCGATCACCGGGCCGAACGCCTCCATGCACGGGTCCAGGACCGTCAGATAGGTGAACCCGTACCGCTCCCGCTGCGCCCTGAGCTGGTCGGCGACCTGCCGTACGGTGCCGACCGCGAGCAGCGGCAGCTCCAGCGCCTCGTCCTCGTCGAGCCGCAGCCTCGGCAGCAAGTCCCGCACCGCCGCCCGCCGGTCGGAGGTCACGGCGACGAACTGGAGCAGCAGGTTCAGCTCCGCGGGCGCCGCACGCCCGGCCTCGAAGCCCCGGTAGGCGGCCACGCGCTCCGCCAGTTCGTCGGCGGTGAGCGCCCGCAGCCCGTCCGGAGTGTGCCGGGCCCCGGTGAAGGCGGTGATCGCGGCCCGCTCGGCGGCCAGCCGTAACACCCGGTCGCCGTTCCCGCCGATCAGCAGCGGTGGCATCGGCGACCGGGCGGGGCGCGGTACGTGCGTCTCGTCGCCCAGCAGCCGGTCCAGCTCCGCGACCGTACGGCAGAGCAGGTCGACCCGTTCGCCGGGCGGCAGGAACTCCAGCCCGGCCCGCTCGTGCTCCTCCCGTACGTACCCGGTGCCGAGCCCGAGCTCCAGCCGCCCGCCGGACAGCGCGTCCACCGTCGCCACCTCCCGGGCGAGCAGCGCCGGGTTCCAGAAGGCGGCGTTCAGGACGAAGGTCCCGAGCCGCGCCCGCTCGGTCGCCTCCGCGGCGGCGGCCAGCGCGGGGAACGGCGCGACCATGCCGAGGTGATCCGGCACGAGGATCACGTCGTACCCCAGCTCCTCGGCTCTTCGGCACCGCTTGCGCCACTCGTCGCCGTCCGTGGCCGTCGTCATGTTCACAGCGAAGCGGAAGGGCCGTGTCATGGACGCTCCTCCTGGACTCGTACGGTAGGGAAGACCGCCCGATAGCTACCCATCCAGTACGAGAACGACCCCCGCCGGGAGTGAGCCGGCGTCAGCCCGCCCCCGGAGCCCCCGGCGCCCCCGCGTCCACGAAAGAGGCCGCGAAGGAGGCCGTGAACGCGTCCACGTCCCATCCGCCCTCCAGCTCCGGCGCCAGCCAGGTGGACGCCCGCGTACGGAAGTCCACCGGGTCCAGCGCCCCCGCGCCCGCCGGTACGGCCCCGATCAGCGGCGCGCCCGCCGCGTCCGGCAGGTCCGCCAGATTGCAGCGCGCCGCCAGCCCCGGGGTGCCCGGCCAGCTTCCGACCACCACCCCCAGCGGTGTCAGCGACCTCGTACGCAGCGCCTCCGCCGTGAGCGCGGTCGCGTTGAGCGTGCCGAGTCCGGCCTCCGCCACCACCAGGACGGGTGCCCCGAGCAGCCGGGCGGCGTCCGCGAGCGTGGCGCCCGCCGCGTCGAAGCGGACGAGCAGCCCGCCCGAGCCCTCGACGAGGACCAGGTCGTGCTCGGCGGCCAGCTTCTCCGCCGCCACGGCGATCTCGTCGGGGCGCACCGGCTCGGCGCGGGCCCGCAGCGCCGCCGTCGCGGGCGCCAGCGGCTCGGGGAACCGGGCCAGTTCGAGCGCGGTCACCGGTCCGGCGAGCCGGACGGCCTCCGCCGCGTCCCCCGGTTCACCCGGAACCATCCCGGTCTGCGCGGGTTTGAGCACCGCGACGGTACGGCCCCGGGCGAGCGCCGCGGCGGCCACGGCGGCCGTCACGACGGTCTTTCCGATCTCCGTCCCCGTCCCGGTCACGATCACGATCGGCATGTCCGGTCAGCGCTCCCTTCGTGCGCTCGCCGCGTCCGCGGCGACCGCGGTCACCGCGCGGCAGATCCGCGCGATGTCCTCATCACCCGTCACATACGGCGGCATGGTGTACACCAGATCGCGGAACGGCCGCAGCCAGACGCCCTCGCGCACCGCCGCCCGCGTCGCCGCGGCCATGTCCACCTCGTGGTCGAGCTGGACGACCCCGATGGCGCCCAGCACGCGTACGTCCCGGACCCCCGGCACGGCCACGGCCTCCGCCAGCCCCTCGCGCAGCCCCGCTTCCACCCGCTTGACCTCGCCCGCCCAGTCCTGGCCGAGCAGCAGGTCGATCGAGGCGCAGGCGACCGCCGCCGCCAGCGGATTGCCCATGAAGGTCGGACCGTGCGCCAGTACCGGGACCTCGCCGCGCGCGATCCCCTCGGCCACCCGGGCGGTGCACAACGTCGCCGCCATCGTGAGATAGCCGCCCGTCAACGCCTTGCCGACACACATCACATCGGGGGACATCCCGCCCTGCTCCGCGGCGAAGAGCGTGCCCGTACGGCCGAAGCCGGTGGCGATCTCGTCCAGGACGAGCAGAACGTCGTGCGCGTCGCACGCCTCCCGCAGCACCCGCAGATACGCGGGGGAGTGGAAGCGCATCCCGCCCGCGCCCTGGACCACCGGTTCGACGATCACGGCGGCGAGTTCGTCCGCGTGGCGGGCGATGAGGGCGCGCAGCCCGTCGGCGTACGTCTCGTCGTACGCGGCCGGCGGCGCGTCCGCGAAGATCTGCTGGGGCAGCACCCCGGCCCACAGTCCGTGCATCCCGCCGTCGGGGTCGCAGACCGACATCGGCTGCCAGGTGTCGCCGTGGTAGCCGCCGCGCCAGGTCAGCAGCCGCCGCTTGGCCGGGCGACCGGCCGAACGCCAGTACTGGAGGCACATCTTGACGGCGACCTCGACCGAGACGGAGCCCGAGTCGGCGAGGAAGACATGGCGCAGCGGCTCGGGCGTGATCTCGACCAGCCGGGCCGCCAGCCGGACGGCGGGCTCATGGGTGAGCCCGCCGAACATCACATGGCTCATCCGGTCGAGCTGGCCGCGCGCCGCCTCGTTGAGCACGGGGTGGTTGTAGCCGTGGATCGCCGACCACCAGGACGACATGCCGTCGACCAGCTCGCGCCGGCCGTACGCGGCTTCGGCGAGCCGCAGCCGTACCCCGGAGGCCGACTCCACGACCAGCGGATCCGTACGGCCCGGCATCGGACCGTACGGGTGCCAGACATGGGCCCGGTCCAGGGCGAGCAACGCGTCGGGCGTGAGCGGTTCCGAGGGGGAGGGGAACTCAGGCATTGGGCGCCAGGTCCGTACCGGCCCCCCTGCGGCGTACGGAGACGAGATCCGTACGGAGCCCCGACGGAGCCTGGACCTTTCCCCCGGCGGCCGGCGCCGCTCCGGTGGAGGTGCCGCACGTGCCGGACGCGTCGGATCGGTCGGACCCTTCGGATCCGCCGCAGGTGCCGCCGCCGTCACCGCCGCACGGCGCGCAGCCGCCGGTACGGTGCTCGGGCAGCGTCGTCGTCCCCGCGCCCTCCACCTCGAAGCCCGCGTCCGCGATCATGTCGAGGTCCGCCTGGCCCGCCTGGCCCTCGCTGGTGAGGTAGTCGCCCAGGAAGATCGAGTTGACCAGGTGCAGCGCGAGCGGCTGGAGCGTGCGCAGATGCACCTCGCGCCCGCCCGCGAGCCTGACCTCCGCGTCGGGGCAGACGAACCGCGCCATCGCCAGGATCCGCAGACAGCGCTGCGGGGTGAGGTGCCACTCCCGCTCCAGCGGGGTCCCCTCCATCGGGATCAGGAAGTTGACCGGCACCGAGTCGGGGTCGAGCGCGCGCAGCGAGAAGACCACGTCGACCAGGTCCTCGTCGCTCTCCCCCATCCCGGCGATCAGCCCGGAACAGGCGGACAGGCCGGCGGCCTGGGCCTGCCGTACGGTGTCCACCCGGTCGGCGTAGGTGTGGGTGGTGGTGATGTCGCCGTACGTCGCCTCGGAGGTGTTGAGGTTGTGGTTGTACGCGTCGGCGCCCGCGGCACGCAGCCGCTCGCCCTGGCCGGCCGAGAGCAGCCCGAGACAGGCGCACACCTCGACGTCCTCGTGTCGCTCCTTGATCGCCTCGATGGTCCGCGAGACCCGGTCGATGTCCCGGTCCGTCGGCCCCCGGCCGCTCGCGACCAGGCAGACCCGCTTGGCGCCGCCCGCCACCCCGGCGGCGGCGACCTCGGAGGCCTCGTCCGGTTTGAGCCAGGTGTACTTGAGGATCTCCGCCTTGGAACCGAGCCGCTGGGAACAGTACGAGCAGTCCTCAGGGCACAGGCCGGACTTCATGTTGATCAGATAGTTCAGCTTCACCCGCCGCCCGAACCATTGACGGCGCACCTTGCCGGCCGCCGCGACCACATCGAGCAGCTCGTCGTCCGAGGTCGCCAGCACGGCGAGCGCTTCTTCACGGGTCGGCGGCTCGCGCCGCAGGCCCTTCTCCACCAGCGTGTTCAGCAGATCCATACCGTCGATCCTGACCTACCGGGGCGCTTCATGACCACGGAGGAATCCCACAAGGCCATCGGATCGAGGTGTGTGCATAGCCACACCAAAAATGGGTTCGACGACGGTTAAGGTCTGTGAGCTGCCTACAAAAGGACGGGACCGATGGACCACGATCACCTCGACCCGTCCGGCCTCTCGCACCGGTCCGGCTCCCCGCGTCCGGCCGACCGCACGCCCCCCTCCGACCCCTTCGACTGGACCGAGGGCGAGGCGCTGCGCCGCGAGCGGGCGGGTCTGGTCCGTACGCTCCGGCCGCGCCCGGCCGACTCCGCCCTCCTGGACCTGGCGAGCAACGACTACCTCGGCCTCACCCGGCACCCCGCCGTGACCGGCGCCGCCGCCGAGGCGGCCCGCCGCTGGGGCGCGGGCGCCACCGGTTCCCGGCTGGTCACCGGCAGCACCGCCCTCCACGCGGAACTGGAACGGGAGCTGGCCGAGTTCTGCGGCTTCGAGGCCGCGCTCGTCCTCTCGTCCGGTTACGCGGCCAACCTCGCCGCCCTCACCGCGCTCACCGCCCGCGACGGGCTCCTCCTCTCCGACGCGGGCAACCACGCCTCGATCGTGGACGGCTGCCGCCTCTCCCGCGCCGACACCGTCGTCGTACCGCACGCGGACCCCGAGGCCGTCGCCAAGACACTCGACGCGCACCCGGGGCGGCGCGCCCTGGTCGTGAGCGACGCGGTCTTCTCGGTGGACGGCGACGCCGCGCCGCTCGCCGGACTGGCGGCGGCCTGCCGCCGCCGGGGCGCGGCCCTGCTCCTCGACGACGCGCACGGCCTGGGCGTGCTCGGCACGGGCGGCCGGGGCACCGTCGAAGCGGCGGGCCTCGCGGGCGCCCCGGACGTGGTGACGACCCTCACCCTCTCCAAGTCCCTGGGCAGCCAGGGCGGTGCCGTCCTCGGACCGGCCAAGGTGATCGACCATCTCGTCAACGCCGCGCGGACGTTCATCTTCGACACGGGGCTCGCGCCCGCGGCGGTGGGCGCCGCGCTGGCGAGCCTGCGGCTGCTGCGGCGTGAGCCCGAACGGGCCGGGCGGGCCCGGGAGGTGGCCCGTACGCTGCACCGGCTGCTGACCGGAGCGGGGCTGACGGCCGTTCGGCCCGACGCCGCCGTGGTCTCCGTACAGGCACCGTCGCCCGAGGCGGCCGTGCGCTGGGCCGCCCACTGCCGGGCGGCCGGGCTGGCCGTGGGGTGTTTCCGGCCACCGTCGGTGCCGGACGGCATCTCCCGGATCAGGCTGACCGCCCGCGCCGACCTGACGGAGGACCAGATCGGCGCGGCGGTACGCACCGTCGTGGCGCTCGCGCCCGGGGCCGCGCCCGGGGCCCCGGGCGCGGGCTGACGGCCGGTCCTACGACACCGGTGCCCGCCCGTCCAGCGCGGAGACGAAGGAGCTCCAGGCGCCGGCCGAGAAGGCCAGGTGGGGGCGGGCGACGCTCTTGGAGTCCCGTACGGCCAGCGCGCCCGCGTCGCCGCGGGCGCACTCCACGCAGTTGTTGGCGCCGACACTGTGGCTGCTGCGCCGCCACCCCCGCGGGGGTGAAAGGGGTAAGGGACGAGAGGTGGAGGGCCCTGCGAGGCAAGCGGACATGATGCTCCCTACGCGCCGTCATTGATCCCGGCGATGAGATCCAATGAATCCTGTGTCGAGAGGGCGTGTGCCTGCATCGCATGGAAGGCGACGCGGTACGCCTCAAGGTCCTCTTTCCGTTCCAGATAGAGGCTATTCGTTAAATGGTCGAGAATGACTAAATCCAGATCGGTAATGTTCGAAAAAGAGAAGATGACGAAGGGACCGGTGAGCCCGGCATAGCCGCCGGCGGTGAACGGCAGGACCTGGAGACTGATCTGGGGCAGCCGGGCCGACTCGGTGAGCCGCCGTAACTGATCCCGCATCACCTCGGGCCCGCCCACCTCCCTCCGCAACACGGCCTCGTCGACCACGGCGTGCAGCCGCAGCGCCGCCGCCGACCGCGTCAATGCCTCCTGGCGGACGAGCCGCACATCGACCAGTGAGTCCACCGTCCCGTCCGGCGTCCCCGTCAGCGCGGACCTGGTCACGGCGCGGGCATAGGCCCTGGTCTGGAGCAGTCCGGGCACCACGGTGGTCTCCAGCGTGTGCGCGGTGCTCGCCTGGGACTCCAGCGTGATGAAGTCCCGGTACGCGGGCGGGATCACCGCGCGGTACGCCGTCCACCACCCCGGCGCGCCGTCGGCCGTGCCCGCGAGGGCCCGCAGCAGCGAGCGCAGCCGCGGGTCCTCGATCCCCAGGGCGTCGAGGAGCGCCGCCAGATCCCCGTCCCGCACGCCGCTCACGCCGGTCTCGATCCTGCTCACCTTCGACTGGTTCCAGCCGAGCAGCCGGGCCGTCTGATCACTGGTGAGCCCCGCGCTCCGGCGCAGTCTGCGCAATTCGTCCCCGAGCCGCTGCCGACGTACCACCGGAATATGCCGCATGGCCGAATCACCTCTCTGCTGCCTTCTCCGTCGCACCGAAACGACGTCAAGGCGGAGAAGTTATCTTTCCGGCGTCCAAATACGGTCCCGGGTTGCAGAGTTCACCGCTTTGAGCGACAGATATATGCAGATCTCGGTGGATCGGAGGTACGGATGGTGCGATCAATGGCAGGCTGTCGCGCAGCACGGTTCCGGGGCAGTCCGCGCAGTCATCAGCTCTGCGCCGGAGTCCGGTCCGGAGGGAAAGGGACAGCGTCGCCATGGCCGACCACCAGGAAGCATCCATCACCCTGCCGAGCGAGCCCGCGTCGGTGCCCACGGCCCGACGATATGTCGCCGACCTCCTCGCCGACTGGGGGCTGCCGGACAGGACGGCCACGGCCGACACGGTCCGGCTGATCGTCTCCGAGCTGGCGACCAACGCCGTGCAGCACACTTTCGGCCGGTCGCCCACGTTCACCGTGGAAGTACGGCTCGACCGCGGGGAGCAGCTGCGTGTCGGGGTCACCGACAGCCATCCGCGCTGGCCCCAGCGGCTTCCCGCGGCCGTCCAGCAGGACAACGGCCGAGGGATGGTCATCATCCGCTCGCTGACGGCGGAGGCCGGCGGGCGGCTGTCGGTCGTCCCGACCGACGAGGGGGGCAAGACCGTCTGGATCGCGCTGCCCTGGACGGCCCCGCTGGCACCGGCCGCCCCGGCCTGAGCCTTCGGGGGCTCCAAGGGCGTGGAGCGGCCGGCGCGTGCTCACCTGACCCGGCCGTACCAGACTTTTTTGGACCAGATCTTCTCCAGCCGTACCAGCGAACCGGTCTTCGGCGAGTGCCAGATCTTTCCCCTGCCCGCGTAGATCCCGACGTGGTACACGCTCCTCCCGTAATGAAAGAAGACCAGGTCACCCTGGCGCCGCGAGGAGGCGGAGATGTGCCGGGTCTGGTTGTACTGCGCCTGTGCGGTACGGGCGAGCCTCTTCCCCGCTTTCTTGAACGAGTAGAGCGTCAGCCCCGAGCAGTCGAAGCGGTACGGCCCTGTCGCGCCGTACTTGTACGGAGACCCCCTCTTCGACGCCGCGACCTTCAGGGCCTTGGCGCTGTGCGGAGCGGCCTGGGCCTCCGACGCCGCGCCGGGTACCAGCATCGTGCCGGTGACCGCGGCCAGCGTGAGGGCCGATACGGCCCCCGCCCGGGACAGCAGGGACGGGACATATGTCTGCGCGGTCATGCGCAACCCTTCGTCAGCCGCCTGTGAAGGATGACCTGTCGGGTTCGGGCTGGCGAAGTTGCCCGGCCGCGTGAACGGCTTCACCCCGAGGAACGACCACGACCGGCGTCGTCCCGTAGCGCCTGGGTCCTCCACTCCTGCCGATCCACTCCTGTCGACCCGACATCCGGAACGGCGGCAGGACTCGGCGTCCGCCCGGACCGCCTCGCCAGGGGTGGCGGGGGCTTGTCGTCCCAGGGATCTTGACCCAGGAACCCGTGGATTTCCGAGATGAAACGACGATATGTGAAGTTCATCACCCTTGGTCCATGTGGGTGGCGACGGGGGATTCCGTCCTCGGTCCGCGCGGGTCGATGAGGGCCGTACCTGCGACGTAACGATCAAGCGCGCCGACAATCCGGTCGGATCGCGCAACTTGCCTCGCGGATTCCGTCCAGTCAGTTCATACGCCGAATGTGCGAGTCCTTCTCATACGGACGCGGCCATACGGGAACGCCGCGCGCCCTCAAGTCGGCGTTTCGGGCGGCACGGTGACCCGTGCGGCTCTCCGTTCCCCGTCGAGGGTCCGCAACGCCCGGGCCAGGGCCGCCGCGTACAGCTCGGTCTCGCCCCGCCGGTGCATGGCCGTCAGGGCGTCCAGCAGCCCCGCCGCTTGGGCCGGCAGCGCCTGTGCCGCGCGCAGGGCGCCGTAGGTGTCCGTCCCGCGCGCCGGGTTGATCCGGCCCAGCAGATCCACGATCCGCAGGTAGTGGTCGACGACCTCGCCCTCGGCCCGGGTGAGGGCGGGCAGCGGGGGTGGTTCCGGCGGCAGCACCGGCGTTCACCGCCCGCCCGTGGAGGTCTTGCGGTTCTGGACGACGTGGTCGATCAGCCCGTACGACCGGGCCCCCGGCGCGTCGAAGATCGTGTCCCGGTCGAGGGCGCCCGCGATCCGTTCCGTGCTCCGCCCGGTGTGGCGCGCCAGCGTCGAGGTGACCAGGTCCCGCAGTCGCAGCAACTCCTGCGCGTGGATCATCAGATCGGACGGCTGTCCGTGCACCGGCTCCTCGGCGGCGGGCTGCCGGAGGACGACGCGGGCGCCGGGCAGCGCCATCCGCTTGCCGGGCGCGCCCGCCGCCAGGAGGACGGCGGCGGTCGAGGCGGCCTGGCCGAGACAGGTCGTCTCCACGTCGCAGGTGATGATCTGCATCGTGTCGTAGATCGCCAACATGGCGCTGATCGAGCCGCCCGGCGAGTTGATGTAGAGGCTGATGTCCTGGTCGGGCGCGGCGTACTCAAGGTGGATGAACTGCGCGATCGCATCGTTCGCGGCGGTGTCGTCGACGGGTGTCCCCAGGAAGACGATCCGGTCCTCCAGGAGCCGGGAGTACGGGTCGAGGGTGCGGCTCCCGTAGCTCGTCCGCTCGGTGAACTCGGGCAGGACATAGCGGGCCGAAGGGCGGTTCATGACAAGCCTCTCCTCAGGGCGCGGGACGCGCGCTCTTCTCGCACGGCTCCCTGTACGGCTCTGTAAAAAATGTACAGGACGTACAGACCGTTAGAATGGGCAGCATGGCCTACGAGATTCCGGTGACGCAAGCCCGGGCAGAACTCGCCGATCTGATCAACCGCGTCGTCTACGGCGGCGAGCGCGTGGTCGTGACCCGCCACGGGAAGCCGCTGGTCGCGCTCGTCTCCGCCGCTGACCTGGAACGACTGGAGAGCGAACCCGAGGAGGCGGAGGAGGCGGAGGAGCGTGTCATCAGCTCGGTCTCGGCGATCCGCGCCCTGTCGTCCGCTCAGGGCGAACCGCGCCGGTTCGGCATCGCCGCCGAACACCGCCCCGACCGCCGCCCGGAGGGTGGCGAGCGCCCTCCGGGGCCCGGCAGGTGACGCCTTCGCGGTGGCCGGGGTGACGGGTCTCCGGGGCGGAGGTCTTCGCCTCGGCGGTCCGCGGCGCGTGGCGGTCTTCGTCTCGGCGGTCTTCGTATACGGGCCGGGCGCGCCGGGAGGTCGCCGGGCGCGTGAGTTAACGCGTCGGAAAAACTTCCGCCCTACGGTGCGGTCCCACGGGTGGGGAGAATCGCGACCACCGTTCAACAAAGTGTTGATGTTGGTTAGGATCGCGCTGCGCCCGGCCGGAACCGGGCCGGAGACGATGAGGTGGAAGCGTGCAACTGACCCCGCACGAGCAGGAGCGCCTGCTCATCCATGTGGCGGCGGACGTCGCCGACAAGCGCCGCGCGCGCGGACTGCGGCTCAACCACCCCGAGGCGGTCGCCCTGATCACCTCGCACATCCTCGAAGGCGCCAGGGACGGCCGCACCGTCGCCGAACTGATGGCGTCGGGACGCCAGGTCCTCGGCCGCGGCGACGTCATGGAGGGCATCCCCGAGATGATCCACGACGTCCAGGTGGAGGCCACTTTCCCCGACGGCACCAAGCTCGTCACCGTCCACGACCCGATCGTCTGACGGGGGAGCGCCGATGATCCCCGGAGAGATCCTGTACGCCGACGAGCCCGTGGCCCTCAACGAGGGGCGCGAGGTCACCCGGCTCACCGTCGTCAACACCGCCGACCGGCCCGTCCAGGTCGGCTCCCACTACCACTTCGCCGAGGCCAACCCCGGCCTGGAGTTCGACCGGGCCGCCGCCCGGGGCAAGCGGCTGCACGTCGCCGCAGGCACCGCCGTCCGCTTCGAACCCGGCGTCCCCGTCGCCGTCGCACTCGTACCCCTCGCCGGTCTGCGCGTCGTGCCCGGCCTGCGCGGGGAGACCGGAGGTCCCCTCGATGGCTGACGCGCCAGAGCCGAAGAATGCGCCAGGGCCGAAGGAAGCGGCGGGGCCGAAGGAAGCGACGGGGCCGCTGGGGCGATCCGTACGGTACGAGCTGTCCCGCGCCCGGTACGCCGACCTCTTCGGCCCCACCACCGGCGACCGGATCCGGCTCGCCGACACGGACCTGCTGGTCGAGATCGAGGAGGACCGCTGCGGCGGCCCCGGACGCGCCGGGGACGAGGCGGTGTTCGGCGGCGGCAAGGTGATCCGTGAGTCGATGGGCCAGGCCCGTACGACCCGGGCCGAGGGCGCGCCCGACACCGTGATCACCGGCGCCGTCGTCATCGACCACTGGGGCATCGTCAAGGCCGACATCGGCATCCGGGACGGCCTGATCACCGGCATCGGGAAGGCCGGCAACCCCGACACCATGGACGGGGTCCACCCCGACCTGGTCATCGGTCCCGAGACCGAGGTCATCGCGGGCAACGGACGGATCGTCACCGCCGGCGCGATCGACGCGCACATCCACTTCATCTCCCCGACCATCGTGGACCAGGCGCTCTCGTCCGGGGTCACCACACTCGTCGGCGGCGGCACGGGACCGGCCGAGGGCACCAAGGCCACCACCGTCACACCCGGATCCTGGCATCTCGCCCGGATGTTGGAGGCGTTGGAGACCTTCCCCGTCAACATCGGCCTGCTCGGCAAGGGCAACACGATGTCCCGCGACGCGATGCACGCCCAACTGCGCGGCGGGGCGCTCGGGTTCAAGATCCATGAGGACTGGGGCGCCACACCCGCCGTCATCGACGCCTGCCTCCGGGTCTGCGAGGAGAGCGGCGCCCAGCTCGCCATCCACACCGACACACTCAACGAGGCGGGCTTCGTCGGGGACACCCTCGCCGCCATCGCCGGACGCACCGTCCACGCGTACCACACCGAGGGCGCGGGCGGCGGGCACGCACCCGACATCATCAGTGTCGTCTCCGAGCCGTACATCCTGCCCAGCTCCACCAACCCGACCCGGCCGCACACCGTCAACACCATCGAGGAACACCTCGACATGCTGATGGTCTGCCACCACCTCAACCCGGCCGTACCCGAGGACCTCGCCTTCGCGGAGTCCCGGATCCGGCCCTCCACCATCGCGGCCGAGGACATCCTGCACGACCTCGGGGCCATCTCGATCATCTCCTCCGACTCCCAGGCCATGGGGCGGGTGGGGGAGGTCATCATGCGGACGTGGCAGACCGCGCACGTGATGAAGAAGCGCCGCGGCGCCCTGCCCGGCGACGGCCGCGCCGACAACCACCGGGCCCGCCGCTACATCGCCAAATACACCATCAACCCGGCCGTCGCGCAGGGCCTCGACGGACGCGTCGGCTCCGTCGAGACCGGCAAGCTCGCGGACCTGGTGCTCTGGGATCCGGCGTTCTTCGGGGTGAAGCCGCAGCTCGTCCTCAAGGGCGGCCAGATCGCGTACGCGCAGATGGGCGACGCCAACGCCTCCATCCCCACCCCGCAACCGGTGCTGCCCCGTCCGATGTTCGGGGCCCTGGGGCGGGCCGCGGCGGCCACCTCCCTCAACTTCGTCTCCCAGGCGGCGATCGAGGACGGGCTGCCCGAACGCCTCGGCCTGGCCAAGGAGTTCGTACCGATCCGCAACACCCGGCGGATCACCAAGGCCGACATGCGGGAGAACGACGCGCTCCCGCGCGTGGAGGTCGACGCCGACACGTTCACGGTACGGATCGACGGCGAGCCGGTGGAGCCCGCGCCCGCCGCCGAACTCCCGCTGGCCCAGCGCTACTTCCTCTTCTGATGGTTGGGATGGCTCCGATGACGGTCCTCACGAAGGTCGGCCGCACGGGTCGGCGGGGAGGTCCGCGATGAGCCGGGCCGCCCTGCTTGTCCTCGCCGACGGCCGGTTCCCCGCCGGCGGCCACGCCCACTCCGGCGGCGCGGAACCGGCCGTCACGGCGGGCCGGATCCGTGACGCCGAGGACCTGGCCGCCTTCTGCCGGGGGCGGCTGGGCACCACCGGGCTCACCGCGGCGGCGCTCGCCGCGGCGGCGGCCCGGGGCCTGGACCCGCTGGAACTGGACGAGGCCGCCGACGCCCGTACCCCCGCGCCCGCCCTGCGGACCACCGCGCGCCGGCTCGGCCGCCAGCTCCTGCGCGCCGCCCGCGCCACCTGGCCGAGCGCGGAACTGGAAGCGCTCGCCGCCGCCCGCCCGCGCGGCGCGCACCAGCCCGTCGTGCTCGGGCTGACCGCGCGCGCGGCGGGCCTCACCCCCCTGGACGCCGGGTACTGCGCGGCGTACGAGAGCGTCAGCGGCCCCGCCACGGCGGTCGTACGGCTGCTCGGGCTCGACCCCTTCGAGGCCGTCGGCGTCCTCGCCCGGCTCGCGCCCGCGCTCGACGAGGTCGCCGCCCAGGCCGCGGCGTGCGCGGAACGGGCCGTGGACGAGGGGACCGGTGCGCTGCCCGCCCCCTCCGCGCCCCTGCTCGACATCATGGCGCAGGCCCACGCGGAGTGGCCGGTCAGGCTGTTCGCCTCATGAGCCCGTGAGTCCCACCCCCGAAGCCTGCCCCGCCCACTCCCGAAGCCTGCCCCGCCCACCCCCGAAGCCCGCCCCGCCCTACTCCGAAGCCTGCCCCGCCCTACTCCGAAGCCCCCGCGCCGCGCCCGTACATCCCCCTCACACACCGGAGCCGCACCATGCACCTCGACCACGGCCACGCGGGCCCGGCGGCCCTCTCCGCCGACGCCGTACGCCCCGACGGACGCCGTCGCGCCCTGCGCATCGGCCTCGGCGGGCCCGTCGGCTCCGGCAAGACGGCGACCGTCGCCGCGCTCTGCCGCACCCTGCGGGACCGGCTCTCCCTCGCCGTCGTCACCAACGACATCTACACCCGCGAGGACGCCGCGTTCCTCCTGCGGCACGCCGTCCTGCCGCCCGAGCGCATCCAGGCCGTGGAGACCGGCGCCTGCCCGCACACCGCGATCCGCGACGACATCTCCGCCAACCTCGAAGCCGTCGAGGACCTGGAGGACACCGTCGGACCGCTCGACCTGATCCTGGTCGAGTCCGGCGGTGACAACCTCACCGCCACCTTCTCCAAAGGCCTCGTGGACGCCCAGATCTTCGTCATCGACGTGGCGGGCGGCGACGACATCCCGCGCAAGGGCGGCCCCGGCGTCACCACCGCGGACCTCCTCGTCGTCAACAAGACCGACCTCGCCCCCTACGTCGGCTCCGACCTCGGCAGGATGGCCCGCGACGCCGAGGAACAGCGCGGCGAACTGCCCGTCGTCTTCACCTCGTTGAAGAGCGAGGACGGCGTGCGGCCCGTCACCGACTGGGTGCTCGGCCGGCTCGCCGACTGGACCGCGTGAGCGTCCGCGCCACCGCCCGGATCGTCGCCACCCGCGCCGGGCTGCCCGTACTGACCGGTGAGGGGCCGCTCGCGCCGCGCCGCACCCGGGCCACCGGCCCCGGCAGCCGCGTCACCCTCGTCGGCGCCATGAGCGCACCGCTCGGCGGCGACCGGCTCGCCGTCGAGGCCGAGGTGCGGGACGGGGCCACGCTGACCGTCGACGCCGCCGCCGCGACCGTCGCCCTGCCCAGCAGGGTGCCAGAACCCGCCCACTACGACGTGCGGCTGACCGTGGGGGACCACGCGGAGCTGCGCTGGCTGCCTGAGCAGCTCATCTCCGCGTACGGCAGCGAGCTGCGTATGCGCACCCAGGTCGAACTGGCCCCCACCGCCCTGCTGGTGCTGCGCGAGGAGCAGATCCTCGGCCGCCACGGCGAGGCCCCCGGCACCCTGTTCAGCCGGCTCGCGGTACGGCGCGCGGGCCGCCCCCTCCTCGACCAGGAACTCTCCTACGGGCCCGGCGCGCCGGCCGGCTGGGACGGCCCCGCGGTCCTCGCCGGACACCGCGCCGTCGGCCAACTCCTCGTCGTATCACCCGGGTTCGAGCAGATGCCCGTAACGCCGCTGCTGCTCGGCGACACCGCCGTACGCACCCCGCTCGCCGGGCCCGGCGCGCTCGTCACGGCGGTCGCACCGGACGCGCTGCTCCTGCGGCGCGTCCTGGACGAGGCGCTGGCCGACCTCCTCGACGGCCTGCCCGGCAGGCCGCCCGCCGACCGGCCCGAGGGCCTTCCGTACGACACCGGAGCAGTGGCGTACCGCTGAGCGGAACGCGACTCACCGGTTATTGGTTAGGTAAAGAAATCCCCATCCGGCCTGTTCTCAGCCACCTCACAGGCGAAAGGATCCGGGAAGCTCGCACGAAACAGCGCCGCCGCGCAGGCGGCGCTCCATAGGGGGAGGTACCACGTGAGACGCACCGCAGTGCTCGGCTCGGCAGGCACACTGCTCGCCGGCACGCTCATAGCGGGCGCCATCGCCGCTCCGGCGGCGACCGCCGACGGCCGCGGGCAGGGCGACCCGGCGGCGTACGGCGCGACCGTCGCCGCCGAGCGGGCCGCGAAGAAGGGCATCGACTGGCAGGACTGCCCGGCCGACTGGGCGCTGGAGAAGCCCATCCAGTGCGGCTACGTCAGCGTCCCGCTCGACTACGCCAAGCCCCACGGCCGGCAGATCAAGATCGCCGTCGACCGGATCGGCTCCACCGGCACCAAGGACGAACGCCAGGGCGCGCTGATCTACAACCCCGGTGGCCCCGGCGGCTCCGGCCTGGCCTTCCCACGCCGCGTCGTCACCAAGAACGCCGTCTGGGCCGACGCGGCCAAGGCGTACGACTTCGTCGGCTTCGACCCGCGCGGTGTGGGCCGCTCGACGCCGATCTCCTGCATCGACCCGCAGGAGTTCGTCAAGGCCCCGAAGGCCGACCCCGTCCCCGGCAGTGAGGCCGACAAGCGCGCCCAGCGTAAGCTGGCGGCCGAGTACGCGGACGGGTGCAAGGAGCGCAGCGGCTGGATGCTGCCGCACATGACGACCCCCAACACCGCACGTGACCTGGACGTCGTCCGGGCCGCCCTGGGCGAGAAGAAGCTCAACTACGTGGGCGTCTCCTACGGCACCTACCTCGGCGCGGTCTACGGCACCCTCTTCCCGACGCATGTGCGCCGCATGGTCGTCGACAGCGTGGTCAACCCGTCGAAGGAGAAGATCTGGTACCAGGCCAACCTGGACCAGGACGTCGCCTTCGAGACCCGCTTCACGGACTGGCTGGAGTGGGTCGCCAAGAACGACGCCACCTTCCACATCGGTGACACCACGGCCAAGGTGCGCGAGCAGTGGGACACCCTGCGCGCCGCCGCCAAGAAGAGCCCGCTGGGCGGTGTGGTCGGACCCGCCGAACTCCTCGGTGTGTTCCAGAGCGCCCCGTACTACGACTCCTCGTGGGTGCCCACCGCCACCCTCTGGAGCAAGTACGTCGCCGGAGACCCGCAGCCGCTCATCGACGCCGGCTCGCCCGACCTCTCCGACACCGTGGGCAACGCCAAGTCGGAGAACGGCAACGCCGTCTACACCGCCGTCGAGTGCACCGACGCCAAATGGCCGACGAGTTGGCGGAAGTGGGACCGGGACACCACCCGGCTCCACCGCGATCACCCGTTCCTCACCTGGTCCAACACCTGGATGAACCTGCCGTGCGCCACCTGGGGCGTCAAGCAGCAGACCCCGGTGGAGGTGAAGACAGGCAAGGGGCTGCCGCCGGTGCTGATCACCCAGTCCACCCGGGACGCCGCCACGCCGTACGGGGGCGCCGTCGAACTGCACAAGCGGTTCAAGGGATCGCGGCTGATCACCGAGCGCGACGCCGGTTCGCACGGCATCACCAACCTGGTGAACCCGTGCGTCAACGACCGGGTGAAGGCCTACCTCCTGACGGGCGCGGTGGACCGCGCGGACGTGACGTGCGCCCCGCACGCCACGCCCAAGCCGTAGCGGTAACCGTGACCCGGTGAAGGGGGCGGCCGGCGAGAATCCGGCCGCCCCCTTCACCCTGCCCGGCCCTCGAACGCCCACCGTGCACGGCTCATTGCCCGCGCTCCAGCCAGGCGTCCTCCGCCGCGTACCCGAAGAGCGCGTCCCGGCCGTACGTCGTGACCATCCGGGGGAAGGCTTCCTCCCACCCCCGCTCGCGCACCTGTCCGGCCAACCACGCGACGGTCTCCGGCAGCGACTCGACGTACCCCGTCACGGCCCGGTAGCCCAACTCCCGCTCGGCCGCGGCCATGTCGTAGACGATCGGATGCTCCAGGCTCCACGGCGTATCGCCGACACCCCCGTCCGGCGGAGCCCCCTCCAGCAGCACCGTCCTGGTCTCCCGGCCCATCACCGTGTCGATGGCCGCACCGATCTCCGCCACCGTCGGCGCCTGCGGATCCCCGGCGTTCAGCACCCGCGAGCCGGGCCGCAGCGCCGCCAGCCTGATCAGCTCCGCGACGTTCGACACATGCACCGGATGGAAGCGGCTCCGGCCGCCGTACGCCAGCACCCGCCGCCGGCGGCCGTCCAGCAGCCGCTGCACGAAGTACAGCTCACGCGGGGAGCGGCTGTACGGGCCGTGGATCGCGCCCGCCCGCAGCAGCGTTACCGGCAGCCTGTCGCCCGCCGCGAGCAACTCCCGCTCCAGCAGCACCTTCCGGGTGGCGTACGTCCCCTCACCGGGCGCCACCGTACGCTGCGTCTCGGGGACCGGCACCGGAAGCCGCGGGGCACCGGCCGGGCCGCCCTGCGTGTCGAGGCTGCGGCCCTCGTCGTCCTCGTACACCGCGCCGCTGGAGATCACCACGGCCGAACCGACCCGCCCCGCCAGCGAGGTGAGCTGCCGTGCATGGGCTCCGCCGAACGCCGTCACGTCCACGAGGACGTCGCACCCGTCACCCACCACCGCGGCCAGCGCCGCGTCGTCGTCCCGGTCCAGCCGTACGGCCCGCACCTCCCCGGGCCGGTGCTCGTCCACACCCCCGCCGAGCGAGGCCGCGCACACCTCCCAGCCGTCCATGGCGAGCGCCCGCACCGCGGCGCGCCCCACCTGCCCTGTCGCACCGATCACTACCGCGTTTCCCCTGGTCATAAGAGGAACGCTAGGGGCGGGGACGTCCGTGGCCCAGAGACTTTCACCGGTGGCGGATCTGCTCTCAGCGACGCGAGCGGGGGAACTTCCTGGGCGGCGCGGCCTTCGCCTGCTCCGCCTTCACCTCGGCCGCGTACCGGTCGACGTACTCCTGCCCGGACAGCCCGAGGATCGCGTACATGATCTCGTCGGTGACCGCGCGTACCGCCGCCTTCTGGTTCTCCATCCCGGCGTAGCGCGAGAAATCCAGGGGCTCACCGAACCGGATGGTGACCTGCCGGATCCTCGGCAGGACCTGCCCCGGCGGCTGGATCTCGAAGGTCCCGACCATCGCGCACGGCACCACCGGCACCTGCGCCTTGATCGCCATCACCGCGACCCCCACCTTGCCCTTGTAGAGCCGGCCGTCGTGCGAGCGGGTGCCCTCCGGGTAGATCCCCAGCAGCTCCTCCTCGGCGAGCACACCCAGCCCCTCCCGGATGGCCGCCCGCCCCGCCTCCTTGCCCGAGCGGTCCACCGGGATCTGCCCGGCGCTGCGGAAGAAGAAGGCCGTCAGCCGCCCCTTGACCCCGGGCCCCGTGAAGTATTCGGCCTTGGCGAGGAAGGTGATACGCCGTTTGATGATGGCGGGCATCAGGAAATGGTCGGAGAAGGAGAGATGGTTCCCGGCGACGATCGCCGCACCATCGGCGGGGATGTGCTCCAGTCCCTCGATCCTGGGCCGGAAGAGCAACCGCAGCAGCGGTCCCAGCAGCACGTATTTCAGCACGTAGTAGAACAAGGGGAGCGCTCCTCACTGGCCCGACCTGGCCACAGGACGGCGTTGTCCCAGGTCAACGGGGTTCCGGCGGACGCAAGTGTATGTGCGGGCGTCGTCGGTTGTAACCGGAAGGGACCGGCTGAGCCAACTGCCACGAGAAACGTGTCAGGGCCGGCACGTGCCCGAAGGCGGCGGCGTCGTCACCGGTCGTGCTGGTGCCGGGAGGAGTCCGGACGGTTCTCGGACATGATCCCCCTCGGCCGTCGGCCAGTCGTCGGCCAGTCGCCGGGCAGCCGCAGGGCGTGGTCGCAGGGCGCCCGCGCGCGGTCCTCGTACCGATCGGTGAGCGCCTGACGGTCGTCCGCCCGTAAGCGTCGGCGTAGTTCGCCCGCTTCTTCTGTGTGCCTCACCCACCCCGTTACCTCCCCGCGAGCGGTGGAGAGTTCCGGCGATCCGGAACACACCGCCGCCCGCGCCCGAGGCGGGGCCGCCGTGGATTATCCGGCGTGCACCTTACGGTAGAGGTCGCCGTCGTAGAAGTCGGCGGGGTCGGGGTTCTGCTCCAACTGCTTGTTGTGGACGAAGAGATCGCCGAGCTTGCTCAGTGCGCGGGCGATCTCGCCGCTCTCGGTCTTCGCCACCAGATCGTCGGTGGAGAAGGCCTCGACGTGTGAGGCGTCGGCCTTCGCCTGTGCCTCACTGACCTTCAGCATCCCGGCCACGAGGGCGACGGACTCCTCGGGGTGTCGCGCCCGCCAGTCGTTGGCCTGCTGCAGGACCTTGACGACCTTGCTGTTCTTCGTCCCGGACACCTTGTTCCCGGCGACGAAGGCGGTCGGGAAGGCGTCCCCGGTCTCCTTGGTGCCGGCCACCTCCTCCAGCTTCGGGACCTTCTTCCTGATGGTGTCGATGGAGGGGTAGAAGATGCCGGCGCCGTCGATCTTTCCGGAGGTGAAGGCCGACACGACGGTGGAGGGGTCCATGGCGATCTTCTGGATGTCCTTCGTGGTCATCCCGGCCTTCTCCAGCGCGATGTTGAGGATCATGTCGCCGGACGTGCCCTCGGGCACGCCGACCCGCTTGCCCTTGAGGTCCTGCATCGTCCTGATGCCGGGCCGGCCGATGACACGGTCGGCGTAGGTGTACGTGTTGACGGCGATGACCTTCGCCTTGCCGGAGGCGGGCAGCCACATCGCGCCGGGGCCGATGTAGCCGTAGTCGAGGTCGCCGGAGCCCAGCGCCTGGATCTGCACCGGCCCGTTGTTGAACACCTTCGTCCTCGCGGTGAGGCCCTGCTTCTTCCACAGCCCCTGATGCTCGGCGATGGCCAGCAGGCTGGCGCCGTTGTAGTCGCCGATGTAGCCGAAGTCGACCGTGTCGTCGTCGGAGGCGCTGCCGGAGCACGCGCTCATGGTGAGGGTGAGGGCTGTGACGGAGAGGAGCGCCGACAGGGCGCGACGGAGGGTGTTTCCGGGCATGGCGAAGGTGTCCTAACGGGAAAAGGGGGAGAAAGGAGCGCGGGCAGAGGCCCGGCCGGACCGGAGCGCACAGTCCTGACCGGAGGGCGCGGCCTTGCGGCTACGTGACGGGAGCGGTGGTCTCCTGGTGGTGTACGGAGGTCCACACCGCGTTCCGGATCCGCCGGAACTCCGCGGAGAGCCGGATCTCCTCGGTACGGGGGTAGGGCAGGTCCACGTCGATCACACGGTGGACACGGCCGGGCCCGGCGGCCATGACCACCACCCGGCCGGCCAGGTACACCGCCTCGTCGACGTCGTGGGTGATGAACAGCACGGTCCGCTTCTCGCGGCTCCACGTCGCCAGGAGCTGGTCCTGCAACTGCACCCGGGTGAGGGCGTCGAGGGCCCCGAACGGCTCGTCCATGAGCAGGACCAGCGGGTCCACCGCGTACGCGCGGGCGATGGCGCAGCGCTGTTTCATGCCGCCCGAGAGCGTCTTCGGCAGGGCGTCCGCGAAGTCGTCGAGCCCGACCAGGGCGATGGCGCGGTCGGCCCGGCGGCGCCGCTCCCCGGCGGGGAGGGAGGCGATCCTGAGACCGAACTCCACGTTCTGACGTACCGTCAGCCAGGGGAAGAGGGCGTACTGCTGGAAGATCACCCCCCGGTCGGGCCCGGGCCCGGTCACCGGCTCGCCGTCCACCAGCACCCGGCCCGAGGTGGGCTCCTGGAGGCCGGCGGCCATGCTCATCAGGGTGCTCTTGCCGCAGCCTGAGGGGCCGACGACGGTGACGAACTCCTGGTCGGCGATGTCCAGGGACACCCCGTTCAGAGCGGTGAACTCGGCCCCTTTGAGCGGGAAGGTCTTCACCACGTCCTGGAAGCTGATCTTGGTCTTCATCGTCGCTCCTGCCAGCCGGTGAGCCGTCGTTCGGCGAGCAGCAGCAGCCGGTCCATGAGCAGGCCGAGCGCGCCGATGGTGATCAGGGACACGAAGATGGTGTCCATCTCGAACCAGGTGGACGCCTTCTGCATGCGGTAGCCCAACCCCTCCTGCGCGCCGATCAGTTCGGCCGCGACCACCGTGGCCCACGAGGCGCCGAGGCCGATGCGCATCCCGACGAGGATGAACGGTGTGGAGGCCGGGATGACCACTTTGGCGAAGATGACCCGGTCGGACGCGCCCAGGACCCGGGCGGCGTTGATGAGGGTGCGGTCCACGTCGACGACGCCCTGGAAGGAGGCGACGACACAGGCCATGAAGGAGGCGAGGCAGATCACCGCGATCTTCGGGACCTCGCCGATTCCGAGCAGCACCACCGTCAGTGGGATGAGCGCGAGCGGTGGGATGGTGCGGAAGAACTGGACGTACGGCTCGACGACGGCGCGCACCGGCGGATACCAGCCCATGAGGAAGCCCACGGGCACGGCCGCGATCACACCGAGGGCGTAGCCGAGGAAGACCCGGCGCAGGCTGGCGAGCGTATCGGTCGCCAGGGTGCCGTCGGCGGCCATGTCCCCGGCCTTGCGCGCCACGGCCTGCGGCGTCGGCAGGTTCTCGACCAGCCCCAGCGCGGCCACGACCGCCCAGACGAGGACACCGGCCAGGAGAGCGAGGACGTTGAGGACCAGCGGCCGTCGCCGGGGGCGGCGTTCGGCGCGCCGCGGGGCCCGGGCCGCGGCGGTCTTCTCCGGAGGGACGGTCACGGCCATGGGTGCCTGCCTGGTTTCACGCGTGCTCCTCGGTGACGGGCTGCGGATAACGGGAGAGCAAAGGGGATTCGCGCAGGACGAGGGCGATACCGCCCAGCGAGCTGCCGGCGTCGCCGAGCGTGGCGCGGCGTACGCGCACCCGGTGGCTGACCATCGGCATCACCTGGGTGCGCAAGGCCCGCTCCACCGGCTCGAACAGGGCGGGTCCCGCCTGGGCGAGTTCACCGCCGATGACGATGACACCGGGGCCGACCGCGTTGCACACGGCGGCCAGTACGGTGCCGATGGCGGTGCCGGTACGGTCCAGCACCGCCAGCGCGCGCGGGTCGCCGGACGCGGCGGCGGCCAGGAACCCGGAGATGTCCTCGGCCCGGCCACCCGCCGAGCGATAGCGGTGCAGTACGGCGTCGAGGGAGGCGACGGTCTCCAGACAGCCGGTGCCGCCGCACTCGCACGGCGCCCCGTCGGGGTCGACGGTGATGTGGCCGAACTCGCCCGACATGCCGTACGTCCCGCGGTGCAGCCGGCCGCCCACGACCAGACCGCCGCCCACGCCGTGGGAGAGCCGCAGATAGAGAACATCTCCGCCGTCGGAGGCCGCGCCCCACACGGCTTCGGCGAGGGCGGCGAGTCTGGTGTTGTTGTCGAGCAGCACCGGGACGCCGAACCGCTCGTGGAGCAGTACGGACAGGCCGTCGGTGCCGCGTCCCCGGGAGGCCGGGTCCGTACCGTCGGCGTCGATGACCGGGCCGACCACGCCCACCCCGATCGCGCTGAGCAGGCCGAGCCGGAGCGTGCCGCGCCGGGCGGCGCGGTCGGCGGGCCTGCCACCCGGGGGAGGGCCGCCGAGCGAGCCGAGGAGGCGTTCTGCGATGTCGGCCCGCTGGGGCCAGGTGAGGCCGGGTGCGTGCGCCTCGCTGGCCGAACCGATCACCTCATGGGCGACGTTGACCGCCGAGACATGGATGGCGCGGCGGGCGAAGTCGATGCCGATCGCCTCCCCGGCGTCCGGGTTGAGGCTGAGCTTCTCGACCGGCCGACCGCGTCTGCGCACCTCCGCCCGCGGTGTCGAGGCGACCACCGCGCCGCCGTCCACGAGGCCGGCGACGATGTCGTACAGGGTGGTCCGGGACAGGCCGCAATGCGTGGACAACTCGGCCCGGGTGAGTGGGCCGTGCTTGCGGAGGAGGTCGAGAACGGACTGCTCATGGCTCTTGCGCAGCCGCGTCAGCGGACCGTCGTGTGCCTGCATGCCGAACAGCATGGGGAGCGCCACGTTTTTCGTCAATGATCCGGAACAAAGGAATTTCCGGCCCCGTCCGGCGGGTAGGGAGTGGGCACGGGGCCCCGCACCGCGCCTTAGCTGCGGTGTACGGCCTGCGGCGGGCAGGGGAGCGGCGGCCGGAGACATGATTATTGTTCGCACCATTGACATAAATCTTGTGAGGGCCGGAGCATGCCTCGCGTAGGACCGGTCAAGATCGCCCCTCCTCCCCGTCGTTCCGCCTTCGCCGCCCCGACGATCCGCCGCTTCCCACCGCCCTCGCCGACCCCACCGCTCCCATCGACCCTGCCGCTCCCACCGACCCCGTAACGACCGAACCGAAAGGGTCCCCGTGCGCCCCAACATGCTCTTCCTCATGACCGACCAGCACCGGGTGGACACCCTCGGCGCCTACGGCAACCCCCATGTCCGTACCCCGAACCTGGACCGGCTCGCGGCCGAAGGCACCCGCTTCGACCGCTGCTACACGCCCACCGCGATCTGCACCCCCGCCCGCGCCAGCCTCCTCACCGGGGCCGCGCCGTTCCGCCACAAGCTGCTGGCCAACTACGAGCGCAATGTCGGCTATCTGGAAGACCTCGCCGACGACCAGTTCACCTTCGCCGGGCAACTCAGCTCCGAGGGATACCGGTTGGGGCTGATGGGCAAGTGGCACGGGGGAGTGCGGCGGACCGCCGCCGACTACGGCTTCGAGGGCCCCGACCTGGCGGGCTGGCACAACCCGGTGGACCACCCGGACTACCTCGCCTACCTGGAGGAGAACGGCCTGCCGCCGTACCGCATCACCGACCCCGTACGCGGCACCACACCCAACGGCAGCCCTGGCAACCTCCTCGCCGCCCGCCTCCACCAGCCGGTGGAGGCGACCTTCGAGCACTACCTCGCCACCCGCACCATCGAGATGCTGCGCCGCTGGGTGGCGGACGGGGTGGGAACGCCGCCCGGGGAGACCGCGGCGGGATCGGGGACCGGCTCGGAACGGCCGTTCTTCCTGGCCACCCACTTCTTCGGTCCGCACCTGCCGTACATCCTCCCCGAGGCGTACTACGACCTGTACGATCCCGCCCTCGTCGAACTGCCCGCCTCGATGAGCGAGACCTTCGCGGCCAAGCCACCGGTGCAGAGCAACTACAGCAAGCTGTGGGCCTTCGACACGATGCCGCTGGAGGAGAGCCGCAAGCTGATCGCCGTCTACTGGGGGTACGTGACCCTCATCGACGAACAGATCGGACGGATCCTCGACGCGGTCCGCGAGCTGGGCCTGGAGGAGCACACGGCCGTGTTCTTCACCGCGGACCACGGCGAGTTCACCGGCTCCCACCGGCTGCACGACAAGGGCCCGGCGATGTACGAGGACATCTACCGGATCCCCGGCTTCCTGAAGGTCCCCGGCGCGCCGAGCGGCCAGGTCCGCGACGAGTTCGTCTCGCTGACCGACTGCACCGCCACCATCCTCGACCTCGCCGGGAGCGACACCGGCCCGGCCGTCGACAGCCGCAGTCTGCTTCCGCTGGCCGCCGGCGAGCGGCCGGAGTGGGACGAGCACCACCTCGCGGAGTTCCACGGCCACCACTTCCCGTACCCCCAGCGCATGTTGCGCACCCGCCGCTACAAGCTGGTGGTCAACCCCGAGTCGCTCAACGAGCTGTACGACCTGCGCACCGACCCCGACGAACTGCACAACCGCTACGATCACCCCGAACTGCGCGACGTGCGGGCCGAACTGACCCGCAGGCTCTACCACCTGCTGCGCGAGCGGGGCGACAACTTCTTCCACTGGATGACGCCGATGTACGACGTGGAGACCGATTACGACACCACGCTCTCGGCCTTCGAGAGCGAACCCGGTGGCGACCCCGCGCCGGTGGGGGTGCGGGAGGAGCACGCGTGAACCCGGCGGAGTCCGACGCGGAAACCGTGGCCCGCTCCTGCTGCGCGCCCGCGCGTCGGCCGGCCGAAGCCGTAGCAGAGGCTGAAGCAGAGGCCGAAGCCGAAGCCGCGCATGGGGGTGCGGCCTCGGTCTCGGTCTCGGTGGCGACTGCCTCGGAGGCGGTCGTGGCCGAGGCGTACCGGACACCGGTCGAGCTGCCCGGCGGCACGTTCCGGATGGGCAGCGAGGACAGCGACGTGAACCCCGGCGACGGGGAAGGACCGGTCCGCGAGACCACCGTCGCCCCGTTCGTCCTGGACGCCCACGCCGTGACCAACGCGCGCTTCGCCGCCTTCGTCGGGGCGACCGGCCACCGTACCGAGGCCGAACACTTCGGGTGGAGCTACGTCTTCGCGGCGTTCCTGCCCGAGCAGCTGCGCGAGACGTCACCGAGCCCGGCCGCCACCCCGTGGTGGCGCGGTGTGGAGGGCGCCCGCTGGGACACGCCGGAGGGGCCCGGCAGCGCGTTGGACGGGCGCTGGGACCACCCGGTCACCCACGTGAGCTGGGCGGACGCCGCCGCCTTCTGCGCCTGGGACGGCGGGCGTCTGCCGACCGAGGCGGAGTGGGAGTACGCGGCGCGCGGAGGGCTCGACCAGGCCCGCTATCCGTGGGGCGACGAGCTCACCCCCGGCGGGGCACACCGCTGCAACATCTGGCAGGGCACGTTCGCGGACACCGACACCGCCGAGGACGGGTACGCGGGCACCGCTCCGGTGCACGCCTACCCGCCCAACGGCTTCGGGCTGTTCAACGTCTCGGGCAACGTCTGGGAATGGACCGCGGACCCCTGGCACCCGAGGGCGCCGGGGCTGCGGGCGATGCGTGGCGGCTCGTACCTCTGCCACGACTCGTACTGCAACCGCTACCGCGTCGCCGCACGCACCGCCAACACCCCGGACAGCACCACGGGCAACCTCGGCTTCCGGGTGGCCCGTTCCGCTCCCTGAGCCCCCGTCCGCTCCGTTCCCCGAGCCCCCCGTCCGCGTGCTCAGTCGCCGCTCGTACGGCTCCGGTCGGGGCGCTGGACGTACAGGCGGTTGCCCTTCGGGCCTGTCCACTCCAGCCGTACGACCCCGGCCACGGCGGCGTCCGCGATACGCGACGGGTGCGACCAGTAGCCGAAGTTCGGGTTGCGGAAGAACGTCCCCCACAGGTCGCCGCGGCTGTCCACGAAGAAGTTGTTGTGGCCGGCGGCGACCCCCGCGGTCCAGCGCTTGGAGTACGGTCCCTCGAACCTGTCCGCCACGGCGACGATCGCGTCGTACTGGTACTGCACCCGTCCGTCGCCGGGCGGCTCGTACGCGTATCTCGGGCTGCCGTCGGATTCGATCGAGGTCCGGTCCCACGCGGCGTGCAGGAGGTAGTACTTGCCGCCGTGCTTGAACACGTACGCGCCTTCGAGGTACGGCTCGGGCGTGTACGGCGTCTGCCGGAACGTGGGGAGGTTCGTCGTGGTGACGATGTCCTCCATGTCGGGCCGGAACTTCGCGTACAGGTCGTTGTGGAGCACGAGCCAGGCGTTGTCCCCCTCGGAGTAGAGGCTGCCGTCGATGTGGTGGTAGGCGCCGGGCTCGATGAACGACGGCCCACCGATGAACGAGTCGCCGAACGGCTTGTCGAGGTTGCCCTCGACGAGCCGGTACGGGCCCTCCACGCCGCCCTCGCTCACCAGCATGAACGAGCCGACCTTCCGGGAGTGGTCGCCCATGCACGCGACCATGTACCACTTGCCGCGGAAGTAGTGGAGTTCCGGGGCCCAGGCCTGACCGCGCTTGCCGAACCGGTCGTCGTACCAGTACTCCTGCCACGGAGCGACCACCGTACGACCGGGCCGGTTCTCGCCGACGAACTCGGGCGACCACACCTTCCCCTTCTCGGCGCCGGGCCGGATACGGGTCGTGTCGGCCAGTTTCCACGGTCCCCGCAGGGACCGGGACACCCACACGAAGATGCCGTCGTTCCACGGGCCGGCCGCTTCCAGCCCGGGTACCCGGGTGGTGCCCGTGGCCACGTACAGCGGACGGCCGTCGACGACGAAGCAGTTGACGTAGGTGTCCCGCATCCAGACCTGGCCGCGCGCCCTGTCGCGGGGGCGCAGTTCGAGCGGGAGGACGAAGGAGTTGTCCTCGCGCGGCCACAGGTCCGACCCGGGGTCCGCGAGGCCGTACGGCTCCAGGGTGGGCCGGTTGGACGGATAGCGCCCGCCCGGCGCGCCCTGCGACGGCGCCGTCCGCGCCGGCCCGGTCTCCGCGGGCGTCGCCTGCGCGGTGGCCGCGGGCAGTACCGCCGTCACCGCCAGGGAGCCGGCGACCCCGGCCAGCAGGGACCTCCGGTCGACCTGCGACTCGCTCTCGGAACTGGTCATCAGTCACGCCCTTCTCAGTCGTCCAGGATGCCGGTGCCCTGCCGGAAAGCCGTCCTGGGGTGGCATGCCGTCCAGCATGCGAAGGCGCGCTGAATTTCGTCAACTCCCCGGAAAATTAATCCGGGGGCGTCCCCCGCTCCGGCGGACCCGGACCCGGACCCGGCCAGTCGCTGAGCAGGAGTGCGGAGCATGAGAGTGGACAGGAGCGTGGGCATGGGCATGGACGAAGCCTCTGGGGCCAGTTGGCCTCGGAGGCTTGTCCATGGCTGTATCGAGCCGTTATGCGACCGCGAATTCCGAAGGTACGGTCACTCCGGCGTCGTTGGCCGCCACGACGACGTCCTGCACCACTGCCGAGTCGGTCTCGTTCTGCGCCAGCGTGTCCCAGATCGAGGAACCGGTTGCCCCGATGAGGCACCCGGCCACTGCCCCGGCGTATGCGGCAGCTGTCACGGCCCCCGCTTCCGCCGCGATGGTGCCGAGTCCTGTGAATCCCGTCGCCTCCAAAGCCGTCAGCGTGACCTCCATGCCTCCGGCGGCCTCCGCGGCATGATGGAGTTCCTCAAGGAAGTGGAGAACCTCTTCTGCCGAGTCCACCGCCTCCGCAGGCGTTGGCAGGCTGGAGCTGTGCATGCAAAACGTGAACTCGCTTTCAAAACTCATGACATCCCCTTGGTTCGTTTGCCCCCGTCCGTGTCCGTGTCCGTGCCCGGCCGACGGCGATGCCGGTCATTCCTCGCGCTCGAGAATGGGCTCACCGGGTCCGGGTCCGGGTCCGGGGTCTGGTCCGGGTCCGGGGTCAGGTCCGGGTCCGGGGTCAGGACCGGGTCCGGGGTCAGGACCCGGATCGGGGCCCGGTCCGGGGTCTGGTCCGGGTTCCGGTCCGGGTTCGGGACCGGGTTCGGGTCCGGGTTCGGGTCCGGGTTCCGGTCCGGGTTCCGGTCCGGGGTCAGGTCCGGGTCCGGGTTCGGGTCCGGGTTCGGGTCCGGGTCCTGGGTCAGGACCGGGTTCGGGCCCCGGGTCTGGACCAGGGTCTGGACCAGGGTCTGGTCCGGGTTCTGGACCAGGGTCAGGACCCGGATCGATCGTGTTCGCGACCGTGGTCACGGTGTCGGCCGACTGCTTCAGCGTGTTGTCAGCAGCAGAGATCGCCAGCCCCAACGGCGCGGCGCTCGCCCCCAGGAAGGCGATTCCCACGTCAACAGCCACACGGCCTATTGCAACGAACGCAGCCACGATCGCACTCAGAGCCGCGGCAATGCTTGAGAGACTGCCAACGTTCGCCCTGCCGATCATGTCGAATGCCTTCTCGGCTGCGGCTTCTGCGTCTATCACGTGCTGAAGCACGACCGCGGCCGCACTGCCGAGAACGCCACCGTTCTGGGCAAGAGAGGTCTGCAGGTCCTGAACACGGCCCTTCACATCCTGCATCGACTTACCCTGGGCGACCGAGCTGAGCACGTTCGCGAACGACGTGCCGATGTCGCCGATTTGAGGATTGACGGCGCGTTGAGCAACCTCTCCGATCTGCTCGGCCAGCTTGCCCGATTGATTCAGCCTGTCCTGGACCAGTTGCGCGTCCGGTGAACCTGAAACAGGGACCTGAAAGAGTGTTACGGTGCCGTTGGACATGGCCCCTTCCCTTCTCTCACTCGATGGTTTTCGATCTCCGATCGAGGACGCGGACCTCACCGGTTGCCGAGCCGGAATCCAATTCGCACAGCGTTGCAAGTACCTGCTCCACGCTGACGATTCCGGGGAAGGTGTTGGGAGCGATGACGTTCACCCGCACTCCCGCCGGTTCGAGTTCCAGGGCCAGGTGACGGCTCGCCATGGTTAGGGCGGCTTTGCAGGAACTGTAGCCGATCTGACCTGAATCGGGATAAACGTTGAACGCTGCCACCGATGACAGGTTGACGACGTTCCGATTGGCTCGGCGATTTTCCTCGGGGGTCGCGTGCCATGATTTTCGGTACATCTCTGCGACAACCTGAAGAGGGCGCACGACATTGATGGTCAACTGACGGGGAAGTCGCTCAAGGAATTCGAGCGAGGTACCTGGCCCCCAGTCGTAGTGCACAGCGCTGTTGACGACGAGGTCGATGTGGCCGAAGGCGGCAAGGGCGAGCTCCACAATGCGCTCGCTGCTGGTCGGATCGGCCAGGTCGGCGGCGATCGGATAGAAGTGCGTGCGTATTTCGGGGGCGGGTCGGTCCGGTGCCAGGGGATCGATCACCCGCTCCTGTCGCCGCACCTCCGTTGAATTACCGTTACGGTACACCGCGGCTATACGGTAGCGTGCGCCGAGATGCTGGCAGAAACTCCTTCCCATTCGTCCTCCGGCGCCCAGGAGCAGGCACACCCTCGATTCGTTTCCGAGTTCCTGGCCAGTCATCTCCGCTGCCCCCTTGGCCACGACGCGATCGCCTGCTCACCCCAGCGGCCAGCCGCGTCCTCTTTGGGGCGGTGCCACCACAAGACCAATGAGTTGCGTGGTCTACGGCTCTCCAGATACGTATGAAAAGAACGAGGCGTGCACTCGAAGGCGAGCATGGAGTTGTCCTTCGGAGGTACCAGGGCGGCCGGTTCCGTGACGGGAACGGTGTTGCTGAGATAGAGCCCCGTTTCACCACCGTGCCCCGGGAACCATGGTCCGTTGTCCAAGTAGTAGATGAGCGCCAGGGCGCGCACCATCTCCACGACCTCCACACCGGATTCCTGCGTCGCCCCGGATTGGTAATTGCATTGCGTGGAGTCCGAAAGATTCACCGTGGCGTCAGGTGAAGGGCTGGATGACCGGGCAGGGAACCACCCCGGACTGAGGTCGTTGTGTACGCGACCACTTCGGGCTCCGGGTTTATGGTGATGTAGGCCTGCGTCGACGTCACAGGTGAGGGGCGCACCGGAAACAGCTGACATCAGCCGACGGAACTCCGCTGAGAAGAAGACGTCGAAGGATCCTCGGTAGCCCGGGCGGAAGCTGTGTCCCGTTGCGTCGTAGCCGGGCATGTTCCGCTGGAATCCATTCCCATCGGGCGCGCCGAGCAGGTGACGGAACTCCGCAATCATCTGCTCGTACCGCGTTGGGGTGAAAACAGACTCAGCCCATATGTGACGGAACGGGAACTCCCGCAACAGCCATCGGCGACCGTCCAGAAGTTGATTCAGATCGGTTCGCATGGCCCACCCTCCAGCTTGTCGACTCAAGCGATACAGATCAGGGAGAGGCGCTCAATTCAGTCTCGTGCAGCCCGGGTGGACTCGCAACCGGGGTCGACCGCGACGTCGTACGCGGGTGGAACCACATGAACTCCCCCTCGAAAACGACCGAAGCGGCCATGCCGAGCACGCCCCGTGCGCCCACCACCGCGCCCCGTGCCCCGCACATCGGGCCGTTTCCTCGACCTGGGCGAAGAAGCACCGCTGCGCGGGCACGTGGCCGGTCGCCGTGATGTGGTTCGCCGCGCCCCGCGGTATGCCGGTGTCCCCTCCGGGCAGTGGGTGACGGGCGAGTTCCCACTCCAGGTACGTGTTGTACGGGCGCGGTCGGCGGTCGAGGGCGAAGAGCGGTTCCAGCGGGAACCGGAGGCTGCCGGCGGCGTCCGGGCGAGCGGGTGTCCGTCCCGGGCGTTCTTGACATAGTGGTAGCGGGAGTTGGCGCCGAGGCGCCGCCGACCTGGCCGGCGGTCAGGACGAGGACCAAGGGCCGCCGCCGGTTGTCGGCAGCCCGGTGCCGGTCCTCATCGGCGTCGGCCTGGGCCATCAGCTGATCCAGACGAAAGGGCCTAGGGTCTTTCGTTTGGATCTGGCCGGGTCAGGGAGCGCCCGCCGCGTCAGCGGCTGATGTGGCCCGTTGGTGCCGTGGATCGCAAGGCGGAGGAGGGAGGCGACGCGGGAGCGGATGGGGTCTCCCCTGGTCGAGCGAAGCCGAGACCTTGGGGATGCGTGACGACAACGCCGCGAGGCGCGGCCCGCCGCGTCAGCGGCTGATGTCACTGCGGGCGCGCGAGCCTGGCAAGATCCAAACGAGAGGCCCTAGCCCTTGAGCGGACCGCCGTTGATGGCGACGCGCTGGCCGTAACGGCTGTACGGGTAGTAGTCGTACGTCGCGTGGTGCTGCACACAGCGGTTGTCCCAGAACACCAGTGTGTTGGGCGCCCAGCGGACCCGGCAGCTCAGCAGGGGCCGGTTGGGCACCACGTCGAAGAGCATGCCGAGCACGGCCCGGCTCTCGTCGTGGGACAGCTGGGGGATCCGCGCGGTGTACGCCCGGTTCACGTACAGGATCTTCCGGTCGGTCTCCGGGTGGCGCACCACCAGCGGATGTTCGCTCTTGGGGACCACGTAGCCCGGTGGCGGAGTCTGCCCCTGGAAGGCGACGAGACCGTCGTGCACGGCGGTCACACCGTCGAGGAGAGCGCGCAGGGCGGGGGACAGCATCTCGTAGGCGAGGTGCATGTTGGCGAACAGGGTGTCGCCCCCGCTGCCCGGCTCCGGCACCTGGGTCAGATAGAGCATGGAGCCGAGGGAGGGCTCCGCGTCGGCGGTGCCGTCGGCGTGCCAGCCGTTGCCGGCCACGTTGGCCGCCTCGGCGCTGGTGCTGATCTCCAGGATGTACGGATCGCCTTCGGGTGGCGGCGGGTTGACCGGGCGCAGCTCGCCGAAGTGACCGGCGAAGCGCTTGTGGTCCTCCTGCGTGAGGACCTGGTCGCGGAAGACCAGCACATGGTGGTCGAGGAACGCGTCCTTCACCTCGGCCAGTTGCTCCTCCGACAGCTCCCGCGAGAGATCGACGCCGGAGACCTCGGCACCGATGACGGGGGTGAGGGAAGCCACCTCCAGGGTGCGGTACTCCTTCGGGGGCCTGGTGGTGACGCGTGCGAGCGCTTCCAGTTCGTAACTCTCCACAACTTCCTCCAGTGAGGTGGGCGAACAGGTGCTGACGAGCGGGGGGTTGAGCGTGCGGTGCGACGCCCGCAGACGTCGGGTCAGCCGCTTTCCGGGGCTTCGTAGGTGGCCGCGTTGATCGCCTCGGCCACCGTGGCCACGTAAGGCTGCCGGACGACGCCGTAGTGGGTGGTGTCGAGCGGATGCCAGGAGCACGACTCCGTGAGGTACGGCCGCCACCGCCCCCACTGCTCCTCCGGCGACCCGAGTGAGGGGACGCCCGCCACCGGCTGCCGCGCCAGCCACAACCGCGCGGGGGTGGCCGTGAGCCGCCGTACCTCGTGCGTGGCCATGCTGCGCAGATTGGCCCGGCAGCACGCGGCGAGCCGTTCGGCGTAGGCCCGCGCGTGCTCACCGGACGCCGCACCCCCGCTGGAGCCGAGTTCGGCCGCGAACACCGTGTCGAGCTGGGCCTCGTCGTACGCCTGGAAGCGTGCACCGGAGCCAGGCGGGGGCGGGTCGAGCAGGTCGAGCGAGGCCACCGGGTGGCCTGCTGTCTCGGCCTCGACGGCCATCTCCGCGGCCACCCAGGCGCCGAAGGACCAGCCGGCCAGCCGGAACCGCCACTCCTCGGCGGGGAACCGCGCGACGAGCGCCGCGTGGTAGCGCCGGGCCCGATCGGCCAGCGTCCACTCGGGCAGACCGGGCCGGCGGAGCGCCGGGTCGGCGATGAGACAGACGGTCAGCCGCGGGTCGAGCGCCGTGACCAGCGACCGGTACGCCTGGATGTCGCCGCCGACCGGGTGCACCAGGCACAGCACCTCGGGCCCGGTGCCCTCCTGCCAGATCTCCAGCTCCACGTCGGGGGACGTCCCGTCGTGGGCTGTCGTGGCCAGTCGGGTCAGGATCTCGGTGAGGGAGACCCGGTGGCTGAGCCAGGACAGTTCGAGCTCGACCCCGAAGTGCCGTTTGGCCTCGCTGATCAGGTCCAGCATGGTCAGCGAGTCGGCGCCCAGGTCGTAGAGCGGGACGTCCGGGTCGAGTCGGTCCACCCCCATCCACTCACACAGCCGGTCGGTGAGCAGCTCCACCGCGTCCTTCGCGGGCCTGACCGTTTCCGCCGGGGCAGCCGGGAAGTGCTCCACCGGCTCCTCGTAGAACACCCGGGACGCGTCGAGATCCGTGGTGGAGACCAGGAGTTGCGGCAGCCGCAGCGCGAGGGCCCGCCCGAACAGCCGCTTTCCCTCCGCCACGGTCAGACCGACCGCGAGGTGCGCCTGATGGCGGGCGTCCGCGCGCGGCGCCCGCAACGCCATGCCCGCCTCGCGCCACACATCCCAGTTGACGGTGAGCCGCGCCGTGGTCTCCCCGTCACCGGACCGGTGGTGGGCGAAGCCGTCGAGCAGCGCGTTGGACGCCGCGTAGTCGAACTGGCCGACCCCGCCGAGCAGCGCCGACATCGAGGAGCAGTAGACCGCGAGCCCCGGCAGATAGCGAGCGATCAGCAGCTCCGTCAGCAGCGCGCCCCGCACCTTGGCCGCCGTCGCCGCACGCATCGCGGTGACGTCACGCCGTACGAGCAGGCCGCCCGCCGCCACTCCAGCCGCGTGGATCACACTGTCGAGGCGGCCGGTCCGTCCGCCGATCAGGGCCGCGATCTCCTCGGGCGCCGACCCCGCGAGGTCCGCTCCGATCAGCTCGACCCGGTCGGCCCAGGGCGTCAACTCCGCCGGGAGCACGGGCTTTCGGGCCAGGAGGAGAACCCGGCCGCCGGTACGCTCCAGCAGCCAGGCAGCGACGGCGGTGCCGATCCCGCCCGTACCTCCCAGGACGAGATGGACGCCGTCGGCGCCCGCCATGTCCTCCGCGCCGTCCGGGCCGCCCGTGTCGTGCCCGCCCGCGGACACCGGAAGGGTGATCCGCTCCCACCAGAAACCTTGCCGCAGGGCGAGCTGCCCCGGCAGCGCGGGCGCGGCGTCGGTGTCATCGGTTGCGGCCAGCAGCGCCGCCACCCGTGGGGCCCAGTCGGCCGGATCCGCGCTCGGGAGATCCAGCCAGTGTCCGGCCACCGCCCTTTCCTGCGGGGCTACTTCGACTGCGCCGGCCAGCAGGTTCGCCTCCGGCCGCCGTACGGGGCCGTCCACCGGCGTCGCCCCGTACGACAGCCACCACGGGCGCATCCGCGGCGCCCCGGGCGCTTCGGCCACCGCACGCAGCAGGGCGGCCGGTGTGTCCAGGCAGGCCCAGTGGGCGCGCTCCAGGGTGCCGGCGCCGACCGGTCCTTCGAGCCCCAGCGGCAGCGCGTGCAGCCAGTCGATGCCGTCGCGGCCCGCCTCGGCCAGCGCGTCGAGGAGTGCGCGCAGGGACGCGGGGTCCGCCGGGTCGACCTCGTACCCACCGTCGTCCCGCCGCGCGAACCCACCGGCGGCGACGACCCGCACCACCCGGGCGTGGGCGGCTTCGAAGGCGCGGAGCGCCTCCGGCCGTACGGCGCCGTCCGTCATCACCACCAGGAGGCGGGAGGAGGGGGACGCGGTGGTGGCGGCGTGGCGCAGCCGTACCCATTGCGGCTGGTGCAGCCACGCGGCCTCCGGAAGCCGTCGCGGCCCCTCCTCGACCGCCCGGCCGGGCGCGGGACCACTCCCGTCGGCCGGGCGCGCGGCGCGCGCGAAGTCGTACTCGGCCGTCGCGAAGGCGGGCGCGGGGAAGTCCCACGGTGCCTGCGCGGGACCCGCGGGCCAGTCGACCGGCCGCCCGGACGCGAACGCCTCGGCCAGCTCCCGCGCCGTACGACCGGCCGCCGGGACCGGGTCCCCGGCCGGGGTCACGGCGACCGGGACCGCCGTACGCAGCCACTCCACGGCCTGGGCAGCGTCCTGGCAGACCGCCGCGATCCGCCAGCGACGCGCGGGCCGGCCCGCCTGCACATGGCGCAGGACGTCTCCGTACGCCTCGGGGCGGACGGTCAGATACGCGGCGATGCGGGCGGCGTCGGCGCGCAGTCCGCTCTCGCTGCTGCTCGACAGCGTCAGACACGGTGTGACGTCGACGGGCACGGCGGGCGCGGCGGGCGCGGGCGCCGCCGAGGCGAACGCCGCGTCCCGCGCGGCCGCTTCGACGATCACATGGGCGTTGGTGCCGCCGATGCCGAAGCTGCTGACCGCCGCCACCCGGTCCCGCCCGGTGGGCCAGGGACGTGCCTCGGCCGGGATGTAGAACGGCGTCGGGTCCGGCCCGATCCGCGGGCTGAGGGCGCGGAAGTCGGAGTGCGGCGGGATGAGTCGGTGGTGGACGGCGAGAGTCGCCCGTATCAGCCCGACCACCCCGGCCGCCGCGCCGAGGTGCCCGATCTGGCTCTTGACCGAACTCAGGGCGCAGCGGCCGGACTCCGTCACGTCGAACGCCTGGCGCAGGGCGGCGACCTCGACCGGGTCGCCCAGCGCGGTGCCGGTGCCGTGTGCCTCCACATAGCCGAGGTCGGCCCCGGTCCGGCCGCCACGGCGCAGGGCGGCCCGGATCACCTCACGCTGGCCGGTGAGGGAGGGCGCGCTGTAACTGAGCTTGTCGGAGCCGTCGTTGTTGAGGGCCGAGCCGGTGATCACCGAGTAGACGGTGTCGCCGTCGCGCTCGGCCAGGCTCAGCGGTTTGAGCACCACCACCCCGACACCACTGGAACCGATGGTGCCGCTCGCGTCGTCGCTGAAGGGCCGGCAGTGGCCGTCCACCGAGAAGATGTGCTGCGGCCGGTAGCGGTAGCCGCCGGCCAGTTCCATGTCGATCAGAACGCCGCCCGCCAGCATCACCTCGGCGTCGCCCTGGCGGAGCAGACCGGCCGCGAGATGGACGGCGACCAGTGAACTGGCGCAGGCGGCCTGGGCGGTGAAGGCGGGACCCGTCAGACCGAGGTGGTAGGCGGCCTTGGTGGCGAGGAAGTCCTTCTCGTGGTGCAGGGCGAGCTGGAAGCCGTCGGGCAGGAGGGCGGGGTCGGCCTCGCGCAGCATGGCCTGGAAGTACGTGTTCTCCCCGGCGCCGGCGATCAGCCCCACGCTCAGGGCGGACGGATCGGCGATGCCCGCGTGGGCCAGCGCGTCCGCGCAGCTCATCAGCAGATGACGCTGCTGCGGGTCCATCAGCCTGGCCTCCTGCCGGCTGAGGGAGAAGTGCTCGGGGTCGAAGGCGAGCGGGTCGTCCAGCAGGCTGCGCGCCCCGACGACGCCGTCGGGGGCGTCGAAGTACTCGATACCGCTGCCGCCGGTCCGCACCATCTCCCAGAACGCGCCGAGACCGGCCGCGCCCGGTACCCGTACCGCCATGCCGATGACGGCGATGGGCTCACCGTCCGTGGCACCGGGCCGGCTCGCGGCCGGCCGTGTCGCGGGTGCCTGGCCGTCGAGGAAGCGGGCCAGCGCGCGGAGTGTGACGTGTTCGAACAGGTCGGCGACGGTGAGGCGCAGGCCCAGTTCGGTGGTGCAGCGCAGATGGAAGCGCATCAGACCGAGGCTCGACGCCCCGGCGTCGAAGAAGGTCTGGTCGGGTCCGATGGGCGAGCCAGTCGCCGCCTCGAACGCGGCGGCCAGCCGCGCTTCCCGTCCCGAAGGATCGTCCGGCGCCGTCTCCGGGGGTACGGTCGCGGCGTCGGCCGGTCCCTCGGTGTCGCGGGGCAGCTCCTCGCCGGGGGCCCGTAGCGCGCCGTCCCGGTCGAGTTTGCCGCTGGGGGTACGCGGCAGGGCGTCCAGCCGCCGGAAGCGGTCGATCCGTACGTACGGCGGCAGCAGCGGCGCGAGATGCGCCCTGAGCGCCCGGACGGTCGGTGTGCCGGTGTGGGTGTGGGTGCCGGTGTGGGTGTCGGTCTCCGGTGGCTGGGACGCCCGTGTGCCGGCCGCCGCCGACCGGTCGCGGAACTGGAGGCAGGCCACGAGACGTTCGCCGTCACGCACCACCACGGCCTGCACGATCTCCGGGTGGCGCAGCAGGGCCGCCTCGACCTCGCCCAGCTCCAGCCGGTGGCCGCTCAGCTTGATCTGCTGGTCGTCGCGGCCCCGGTAGTGCAGCAGGCCCTCCCGGTCGAAGGAGGCGCGGTCGCCGCTGCGGTAGAAGAGGCCGAGACCGGGCACCTCCACGAACCGCGCCTCGTTGAGCGCCGGATCGCCGAGGTAGCAGCGGGTGACCATCGTTCCGCCGATCAGCAGATCGCCCGTGCACCCGGGCGGAACCGGCTCGCCCGTCTCGTCCACCACACGCAGGACGGCGCCCGCGACCGGCCGCCCGATGGCGGGGCGTTCCGGCCACCGGGAGGGGGCGCCGTCGAGGCGCAGCGCGCTCACCACGTGCGTCTCGGTGGGACCGTAGTGGTTGAACAGCCGGGCCCCCGGCATCCCCGCGAACCACCGCCGGATGGCGTCGGTGCAGACGAGTTGTTCGCCCGCGGTCACCACCTCGCGCAGCCGTGTGGGGTAGCGGCCGAGGTGGACGGCGTGTTCGGCGAGGAGTTGCAGCGCCACGTACGGCATGAAGACGCGCTCCGCGCCGGCCGCCTCCAGTTGGGCGAGGAGCGCCGGGGGATCCTGTCGCCAGGCGGGCCGTACGAGGTGGAGACGGCCGCCGCCGCAGAGAGTGCCGAAGATCTCCTGGAAGGAGACGTCGAAGGAGAGCATGGAGAACTGCTGGGTGGCGGCGGGGGCCGCGAGACCGCCGGACGCGGCCTGCCACTGGAGCAGGTTGCACAGCGTACGGTCGGACACCCGCACCCCCTTGGGGACACCGGTGGAGCCCGAGGTGAACAGGGTGTAGAGCGGCCGGGCACCGCTGTGCGGTGGTACGGGCGGGACCGCCGCCTCCGCCCCGGTCGCCGTCGACAGGGTGACGGTGTGACGTGCGATGCCGCCCGGGTCGACGGCGTCGAACGCGGCCTCCCCGCCCGGCGGGAGCAGGACGCAGAGCGGACGCACCCGTTCCAGGATCTGCCGCAGCAGGGCCGGCGGGTAGGACGGGTCGAGCGGTACGACGGTCAGATTGAGCCGGGCCAGGGCCAGCAGCGCCACCACGTGCTCGACGGAGGGTTCGAGGTGGAGCGCGACATGGCAGGGGGCGTCGTCCTGCGATGGCAGCGGGTACGCGGTGCGCAGTTCGGCCGCGAGGGCCGCCGCGTAGGCGTCGAGGCCGGCGTAACTGATGTCGCGCGCACCGTCGTTGAGGGCCGGCGCGCCGGGCGCCCTGGCGACCTGGCGGGCGAACCCCTCCGCCACCGTCGTCCAGGCCAGGGGCGCGGTCACGCCCCGTCCGGGGTCGGGCAGGGTACGGCGGTACGGCGCCGCCAGTTCGGCCGGGGTCGTGGCCGCCCCGCCGGCGAGCAGGTCGAGGGCGCGGGTGAACAGGTCGGCCAGCGCCGCCACTTCGGCCGCACTGAAGTGGTCGTCGGCGTACTCCCACAGGCAGTCGAGACCGTCCGGGCGCTCGACCACGGAGAGCGTCATCGGGCACTTGGCCTCGGCGGGCGCCCACCACAGGGGCCGGGAGTCGCACCCCGGCAGGGCCAGCGCGCCGAAGTCGGTGTTCTCCAGCACGAACAGGAAGTCGAACGGCGACGTGCCGACGCCGCCCGTACGGCCGCCCGCCGCACCCGCGCCGCTCTCCCGGTCGGCCAGCGCATCTGCCAGTGCCACGTCCTGCCGCTCCAGCACCGCCCGCGCACCGGCGCCCAGCCGGGCCACCTGGCCGCGCAGGCCGTCGCGGGGCGCGACGGTCAGCGGCAGCAGCACGGTGTTGGCGAACATCCCCACACTGTCCTCGAACTCCCGCACCGGCCGGTTGGCCACGGGGCCGGCCAGCCGCGGCCGGGTCAGGCCGGTCACTCCGTACAGAGCGCACGCGAAGACACCGAACAGCAACTCGAAACGGGTCAGACCGAGTTCGGTGCGGATCCGGTCGACGGAGGCGCGGCGTCCGGTGTCGAGCGAGGTGTGCAGCAGCCGCCCGGCGGAGAGGGCGTGGCCGGTGGCCGGTACGGCCTGCTGGTCCACCGTCGCCGCCGGGCCCGTGTAGTGGTCGCGCAGCGCGCGGCGCTGCTCCCGGTAGGCGGGGCTGGTGAACCAGTCGCTCTGCCAGAGCGCGTAGTCGAGCGGGGTGGGTGCGCCGGACTCGGGCCGCGGCGCGGGCTCCGCCGACGCCGGTGTGTCCGCGTCCCGGAGCGCGTCGGCGTAACCGGCCGACAGGTCGGCCAGCAGGACGTTGAGGGACCAGCCGTCGACCGCGATGTGGTGCAGGTGCAGCAGCAGCATCCCGCCGCCGTCCCCCGGCAACCAGCACGCCCGGAACATCCGGGGCTCCGACAGCTCGAAGGGCCGGCCGAAGAACGCGTCGGTGAAGGACGGGGCGCCCGCCCCGTCGCCGGGACCGGGTTCGCTCCAGGGATCGTACGGGTCGCCCACCACCTGGCGCAGCCCCTCGGGCGCCGCCTCGAAGCCCGTACGGAGCGCCGGGTGACGCTCGACCAGTCCGCGCAGCGCCCGGCGCAGGGCGGCCGCGTCGACCGCACCGTCCAGCCGGAACGCCTGGCCCACGTGGTACGCCCGGGAGCCCGGGGAGCGCTGTTGCAGGAACCACAGGCGCTGCTGTTCGGTGGTGGCCGGCGCGGTCCGGGCCCCGGAGGGCGCGGCGGGCACCGGACGGGGCGCGCCACCGGACACACGGCCGGCCGGGGCGCCGGTCGCGCCCCCGGCCGTGTCGCCCACCGCCTCGGCGATCCCGGCGAGGGTTCCGTCGAGCACGGCCGTCTGCGGCAGCTCGGCACCCCAGCGCCGCCGCACCTCGAAGCGCAGCCGCAAGGCCTTGAGCGAGTCGCCGCCGAGGGCGATCCAGCGGTCGTCGAGGCGCGGGTCCGGTACGCCGAGGATCCCCGAGGCCAGGTCGAGCACCTCGCGCTGCCGGGCGGTGACCGCGACCGGGTCCCCGCCGTTGTCGGGGCGCCAGACCGGGACGGAGCGGCGCAGCAGAGCGGCCTGGTCGACCTTGCCGTTGGTGGTGCGGGGGAGGGCGTCGACCCGGTGGAGGCGGTGCGGGCGCATGTAGCCGGGCAGCCCGGCCGCGAGATGGCGGTCGAACTCCTCGAAGGGCACCTCCCGCCCGAACACCACGTACGCCAGCAGCTCGTTCGGCCCGTGCTCCCCGTCGCGGCGGGTGCACACGTACGCCTGGCGCACGGCGGGGTGCGCCACGATCCGCCGCTCCACCTCGCCCGGCTCGATCCGGAAGCCGCGGACCTTCACCTGGCGGTCGGCGCGCCCGACGTACTCGACGACACCGTCGGCGTCCGCGCGTACGAGGTCACCGGTGCGGTAGTGGCGCGTACGGCCGCCGTCGTGCCAGGGGAGCCGGACGAAGCGGCGTTCGGTCTCCTCGGGGAGGTTGCGGTACCCGGCCGCGAGGCCCGCGCCGGACAGCAGGAGTTCGGCCGTCTCGCCGGGCGCGGCCGTCCGTTCCGTACCGGGGACCACCAGCAGGGTCCCGGTCTCCGGCAGCGCCCGCCCGATCGGTACGCGGTCCCCGCCGAAGTCGCGCGGGACGGGATGGCACAGGGCGAACGTGGTCGCCTCCGTCGGCCCGTAGACGTTGTGGAGCCGGGTCGCGCTCGTCGCGTTGTGCGCGTACCAGCGGCGTATCAGCGCCGCGTTGAGCTGTTCGCCGCCCACCAGGACCTGGCCGGTCCCGGAGAAGCAGTCGGGCACCGTGTCGACGACCGCGTTGAACAGTGCCGTCGTGACGAACGCCGTGTCGATGCGCTCGCGCTCCAGCGCCGCCGCCAGCTCGTGCGGGGTACGGACGGCCTCGTCGCCGAGGACCACACACCGGCCGCCGGTGAGCAGCGGCACCCAGACCTCGAAACTCAGCGCGTCGAAGGCGGGGTTGGCGAGCCAGGCGTAGCGCGCGCCCTCGGCCGTGCGCAGGTAGCCGGGCATGGCCAGCCGCAGGATTCCGGCGTCCCGCACCTCAACGCCCTTGGGAACGCCTGTCGTTCCCGAGGTGTAGAAGAGGAAGGAGACCTCCGGATCCGGGAACGGCGTTTCGGGGAAGTCCTGTTGTTCCGGGCCGTCCGTGTCCGTGGCGAGGAGCGCGCCGACCGGCAGAGGGCGTACGGAGTCCGGCAGGGTGCCGGTGGTGTGAGGGGCGTCCGCTGTGCTCCGGGCGTCCGGGGGCGTCCCGTCGTGGATCACCGCCACACTGGCCGAGTCGGTGAGGATGTGGCGGCGGCGCTCCGGCGGGCTCTGGAGGTCCAGGGGGACGACACGGGCGCCGAGCCGCAGCACACCGAGCATCGCGCAGACCAGCCGCCAGGAGCGGGGCAGGGCCAGGGCCACCGCGTCCCCCGGGCGGACCCCGGCGCGGCGCAGACCCTCGGCCACCGCCCCTGCGGCGGCGACGAGTTCACCGTAGTCGAGCCGTCGCTCCCCGTCGGCCACGGCGACGGCGCGCGGGGTGCGCAGCGCCTGCTCGTACACCGCTCGGGCCAGGCCGCCTGCCGGTCTCATCGTGCCTCCCGCGTGACGGAGGCGTGCCGGGTCAGCTCCGCGGTGATCAGCTCGGCCACCCGGGGCACCTCGTCGCTCTCCAGCATGTCCCAGTGGCCGCACGCCACCGGCTCGGTCAACCACCCCTGTCCGGAGCGCCGTTGCCAGAACTCGCGCACCTCGGACCCGTCCTCGCCGTCCGCGGTGGCCTGGACGAACACCAGCCGGGCCGCCGACGGCGGGGGCAGATAGTCCCGGGCGGTCCTCCGGTTGTGGTTGTAGATACGGAAGTACCGGTCGATCTGGGCGTCCTCGATGCCCGGGTACATCCCGTTGAACCGGACGAGCTTCTCCCGGAACTCGGCCGCGTCCACCGGCTCGACCGCCGTGCGCAGGGCCGCGTCCTCCGTCCCGTGGGTGTCGAGCAGGACCACACTCAGCCGGGTGTGTCCTGCCGCCGCCAGCCGCCGCCCCATCTCGTGGGCGACCAGACCGCCGTACGAGAGCCCGCACAGCACCAGGGACTCACCGGGTTGCGGGTCGACGCGTTTCAGATACTCCTCCGCCATGGCCTCCACGCTCGGCAGCGGCAGCTCGCCCGCGTCGACACCGGGGGACTGGATGCCCTGGACCCCGACCTCCGCCGGCAGCGCGGCGGCCAGCGACAGGTAGCAGAACGCGGTGCCGCCGGCCGGATGGACACAGACCACCCGCCGCTCCCCGTCACCCGCGCGGAACTCGATGAGGTGGTCGTCGGGGCCGTCCGGCCCCGGCCGCCCCGTGGCCCCCTTGCGCAGCCGCTCGGCCAGCGCCTCGACGGTCGGATGCAGCAGGATGTCCCGGATCGGCAGCTCCTCGCCGAACTCCTCGTGGACGGCGTGGGCCACCTTGATGGCGGAGATCGACGTCCCGCCCAGGTCGAAGAAGTTGTCGGTGATGCCGATCCGGGGATGGAGCAGCAGCCGGCTCCAGATCCGGTGGAGCGCCATCTCCACATGGTCGCGCGGGGTGCCCGTGTTGACCTGGGACGGCAGCGCGGCCCTGGAGCGCTCCAGCAGCTCCGTACGGTCCAGCTTGCCGCTCCGGTTCAGCGGCAGGTGCGGCAGTTCGACGAAGACCGAGGGGATCATGTAGTCGGGCAGCCGCTCCGCGAGCGCCGCACGCCACGCGTGCGGCGGCCGGGGCTCGGCGTCGCCCCGGCCGACGCCCGCCACCAGACGCGGCTCCCCGGGGCCCGTACGGTCGACGAGTACGGCCGCCTCCCGCACGGCGTCCAGCGCCAGCAGCGCCGCCTCCACCTCGCCGGGTTCGATCCGGAAACCGCGCAGCTTGATCTGGTCGTCCACCCGGCCCGCGTAGGTGGCGTTGCCGTCCGGCAGCCACCGCGCCAGGTCGCCCGTACGGTACATCCGCTCGCCGGGCACGAACGGGTCGGGCACGAACCGTTCCGCCGTCAGGTCAGGGCGGTGCGCGTAGCCCAGGGCCAGGCTCGCCCCCGCTACGCAGACCTCGCCCGCCACCCCCGGCGGCACCGGCCGCCGCCGCTCGTCCAGCAGATAGAGCCGGGTGCCCGGCAGGGGCCTGCCGATCGGGCAGGGCCGCTCCAGCGGCCGGAAGTCGGTGTACGCGGTCGTGTACAGGGTGGCCTCGGTCGGCCCGTAGCCGTAACAGATACGCAGCGCGGGCAGGATCTGCCGCATCCGGTACAGCGCAGTCTCGGGCAGGGACTCCACCCCGGTCAGCAACTGGCGCAGGGCCAGCCCCTCCAGACGGGCCTCCGGAGCCTCGTCGATCCACTTGACGTAGGCCGGGGGCAGGAAGGCCTGCGTGACGCGGTGCTCCCGCAGCCAGCCCATCAGCGCCTGAGGGTCGCCGCGCAGCGCGTCGGGGACCAGGTGCAGTACGGCGCCGGTCGTGAGCGGCAGGAGGAGTTCGTGCACCGAGGCGTCGAAGCCGATGCTCGACCAGGCCGACGCCGCCTCGCCGGGGGCGTCCCCGAACCGCGCCAGCCACTGGTCGAACAGGTTGGTCACCGATCCGTGCGTCACCACGACGCCCTTGGGGCGGCCGGTCGAGCCGGAGGTGTAGATGACGTACGCCGGATCCGACGGGCGGACCGCGACCCGGGGGGCGTCGTCACGCGCGCCCTCCGCCTCGACCCCGGTGAGGGAACACCAGCCGGCCGGCCGCGCGGCGAGATCGCTCAGCACCAGTGCGGGCCGGGCGTCCTCCACCATCGCGGCCAGCCGGTCGGCGGGCTGGCCGGGGTCGAGCGGCAGATAGGCGGCCCCGGCCTTGAGTATGCCGAGCACCCCCACCACCAGCTCCGCCGACCGCCCGGCGTGCAGGCCCACCACCTCGCCGGGGCCGGCGCCGCGGGCGATCAGGGCGTGGGCCAGCCTGTTGACGCGCCGCTCCAGCGCGGTGCGGTCCAGCCGCGTTCCCCCGGCCACCAGGGCGGCGCCGCCGGGGCCGCGGCGTACCTGCGCCTCGAAGCGCTCGACGAGGGAGAGCCCGGGGCCTGCCGGGCTCGGCTCCGCGGTGCTCCAGTTCGCCAGCAGCTCCCGCCGCTCCCGCGTGTCCATGAGGGCAAGGTCCGCGATCTCCCGGTCGGGCCGCTCGGCCATCTGTGCCAGCACCCGGGGCAGGTAGCGCGCGTACCGCTCGACCGTCTCCCGGTCGAACAGGGCACTCGCGTAGTCCAGATCGCCGACGATCCGGCCGTCCTCCTCCGTCAGCGCGAGCACCAGGTCGAACTTGGCGGGCGCGTACGGGATGTCCAGCGGCTCCGTCTCGACGCCGGGCAGCTCCAGCAGGCCCCGCAGCGACGGGACCCACGCGAACATGGTCTGGAAGAGCGGCGAGTACGCGGGGCTGCGCGGCGGATTGACCAGCTCCACCACCCGCTCGAACGGCAGGTCGCTGTGGTGCAGGGCGCCGCGGAGCGCGCCGCGCACGCGGTGCAGCATGTCCGCGCCCGTCGGGGTTCCCGAGAGGTCGACCCGCAGGGCGAGCGTGTTGACGAAGAAGCCCATCAGCCCGGCGACATCGCCGCGGCGCCGGTTCGCCGTCGGCGCGCCGACAACGATGTCGGACTGCCGGGTCAGATGCCGGAGCACCACGGACCAGCCGGCCAGCAGGGTCGCGTACAGGGTGACGCCCTGCCGCTCCGCGAGGTCCTTCAGCGCCGCCGTGAGCGGCGCGTCGAGGTGGACCGGCACCCGGCCGCCCCGGAAGTCCTGCTCGGGAGGGCGCGGCCGGTCGGTCGGCAGCTCCAGCAGCGGCGGGGCGTCGGCCAGCGTCCCGGTCCAGTAGGCGCTCTGGGCGGCGTACTCCTGCGCGGCGCCGGGCTCCTCGCCGGCCAGCCACCGCCGCTGCCAGGCCGCGTGGTCGGCGTACCGCGAGGTCAGCGGGGGCAGCACGCTGCCCGCTACCACGTCTTCGCCCCGCGTCAACGCGGAGTGCAGCAGACCCAGTTCGCGCAGCATGATGTCCCGGGACGCCCCGTCGAACACGATGTGGTGCACCGTGATGAGCAGGACGTGGTGGTCCTCGCCCAGCACCAGCAGCCGGCCACGGGCCGGCGCGCCCCGGCCGAGATCGAACGGCGCCGCGCACTCCTCGTACCGCCGGGCGGCGAGCCGGGTGTCCGCGTCCGGATGCCCCGTCAGATCCTCCACCACGAGTCCGAACCCGGTCTCCGGCGGGTCGATCCACTGGCACGCCTCGCCGTCCACGAGGACGATCCGGGTACGCAGCGACTCGTGCCGGGCGGCCAGCGCGTCGAGGGCCCGGCGCAGTACGGTACGGTCCAGCGGCCCCCGCAGGGAGAAGGCCACCGGTTCGTTGTACGCCTCGCCGCCCCCCTCCCGCTGTGCCAGCACCCACAACCGCTGCTGCGTCGGCGACAGCGGCACCGGCGTGCCCCGCCGCGTGTGCGGCTCGCCGCCGGGGGCCCGGATCGCGCGCTGCCGCGCGGTGGCCGTGGTGCGGGAAGTGTCCGAGGAGCTGCGTATCGCCGACAAGACCAGCCCTTTCCCCTGGGGGAAGCTCAGTGGGGGAGTGAGTTCGCGGGTGGGTGTGACAGGCGCGGCGGACGTCGTCGTCACGCGCGGAGCGCTTCGCGCCTCCGCGGAGCGCCGTCGCACCTGCGGTGGTTGTCTGTCCGTGCCCGTGTCAGACAGTGTCAGTGTGCGGGGCGGTGTGCGTGTCAGTGTGCATGGCGGTGTGTATGGCAGTGTGGGTGGAGCTGTCGGTGCCGTCGGTACGGGTGTGCCGGTACCCGTACCCGTGCTGTACGCGTGCGTACGTCGGTGCGTGTCGACCGACCGGATGCCGGGCCACCGACAACCGATCGGAGTCGCTGGCTCGATGATGATTGGACATGATTCTGATCATGTCAATGGTCGCCCTGGGTGCGGCCGTTCACGGCCCGGTGCAGTTGCTGACGGCAATTGACCGTGAACGCCGGGGCGGTTGAGCGGACGGAACAGCATCTCGCGGAGGGCGCGTCAGGTTTCCGCCGGGCGGCCGCGGGACCGTACGGCTGACCCGTTCCGACCTGCTCGTGAGGCCTCAGGTCCGCTCCGCGGTGCCCGTACGATCCTGCCGCCCTGCCCTTCCGGGCACCTGGCGCGCGCGCCTTCCCCGTCCGCCCCGCGCCCCTCTGGTGTGCTGGGCCCCATGACGCCGACCTCCGCAGCGGGGCCGCTGCGCCGGATGACCGCGCGCAGCCGTACCGAGGCGCACCGCACCGCGACCCCGCTGGAACTCTTCTTCGACCTGTGCTTCGTCGTGGCGGTCGCCCAGGCGGGGACCCAGCTCGTGCACGCGCTCGCCGAGGGGCGTCCGGGCGCCGGGATCGTCGGCTACCTCCTCGTCTTCTGGGGCGTGTGGTGGGCCTGGATGAACTTCACCTGGTTCGCCTCCGCCTACGACTGCGACGACGTCCCCTACCGGATCGCGGTCCTCGTGCAGATCTGCGGGGTGCTCATCTACGCCGCCGGGGTGCCCCGGGCCTTCGTCGACGACGACTGGACCGTCACCGTCCTCGGCTATCTGGTGATGCGGGTGGCGCTGACCGCGCAGTGGCTCCGGGCGGCCCGCTCGGAGCCCGCGGGCCCTGCCCGGCGTACCGCCGCCCGCTACGCGGCCGGCGTGGTGCTCTGCCAGGCCGCGTGGGTGGCGCTGCTGGCCGCGCCGGAGCCGCTGAAGCGCTGGCTGTTCGTGGCCGTGGTCGCGGCCGAACTCCTGGTGCCGGTCGTCGCGGAGCGGGACCACCGGACGCCCTGGCACCCCCACCACATCGAGGAACGGTACGGGCTGTTCACCCTGATCGTGCTGGGCGAGACGATGTCCGCCGCGACCGTCGCCGTCCAGGACGCCCTCGACGGGAGCGAGGCGCTCGGTGGGCTGCTGCCCATCGCGGGAGGGGGCGTCCTCATCGTGTTCGCCGCGTGGTGGGTCTACTTCGCGGTCCCCGCGCACGAGCGGCTGACCAGCAACCGGCGGGCTTTCCAATGGGGTTACGGACATTTCGTGATCTTCGGCTCGGCCGCCGCGATCGGCGCCGGGCTGGAGGTGGCCGTGGAACACGCGGCCGGCGAGGCCCCCATCTCCGCGCTCGCCGCCGCCTCCGCCGTGACCGTACCGGCCGCGCTCTTCCCGATCACGGTCTGGCTGCTGCACGCACGCCACTTCAAGACCGGCGCGGCCCAGCAACTCGTCCTGCCGCTCTCGGCGGTGGCGACGGCCGCCTGCACCTTCGCGGGCGGCTGGGCCGTACTCGCCGCCGGCCTGGTGGCGACGGCGACGGTCGCGGCGGGCGTGACCCTCGCCCGGCACCCCTGACCTGCCCGGGGGCGGCAGGTCAGGGGCGTGCACCACAAGTGGTCCGTCTGCATAGGGTGTCGGCATGTCACTGAGCCGCGTAGTCCTCTCGTCCGGTCGTTCGATCGATCTCACCGTGGTGCGGATGTCCTCGACCTACGACGGGATGCTGGAGGGCTACCCGTGCAAGCGCATCAACGACATGCGGGTCAGGGGCCTCCGGCGGGAGGCCGAAAAGGCGGCTTCCTCCGCGCCGGTCCATCTCGTTCCGCCGCTCCGCGCCTACCCGGACCGGGCCGCGGGCCCCTTCGGCCCTGTCGAGGTGCTGCCGTCCGTGGCGTGCGTCGGCGTCTTCCGCTCGACGGCGGTCGCGCCTGAACTCGACCCGGTACTGCACCGTTCCGCCCTCACCGTGGCCTGGTTCCAGCCAGCCGCGGACATACCGTCGGGTGAGGGCGCCGATCCTGCGCTCCGGAGCATCCGCTGGGAGGAACTGGCCCAGGACCACGAGCTGTAGCCACCCGCGCCGGGCGCGGCCTCCCGCGGACGGCCCGTGGCCCGTGCCGGACGGCGTGGCCCGTGCCGGACGGCGTGGCCCGCACGGGCGGCCGGTGCGGCCCGTGGTCAGGGCTGTTCCGTGATGTCGAGGGTGACCTCCGACAACGGGCAGCCCACGCAGGTCAGTACATAGCCGTCGGCTTTCTGCCGCGGTGTCAGGCAGTTCGGGCCGCTCAGCGCGACCTCTCCGCCGCGGAGCCGCACCATGCAGTCGCCGCAGTTCCCCACCGTGCAGGAGTACGGCATCGGCAGCCCGGCGGCGAGCCCCGCGTCCAGGAGCGACTGGCCGGGCTCGACCACCACCTCGCCGAGCGTCTGCCCGTCCCGCTCGACGGTCATCCGCTGCGGCACGGCCGTGGCGGGCCCGCTGTCCGCCGCGCCGGCGAAGCGCTCGTGGTGCACCCGCTCGTCCGGGACCCCGAGCCCGGCCAGCACCCCCTGGACGGCGTCCATCAGCGGCTCGGGACCGCAGACGTAGTAGTGGGCGTCCGGGGCCGTGGACAGGCCGGTGAACCACCGGCGTACGCCGTCCGCGCCGAGCCGCCCGTCCCGTCGGGTCAGGACGTGTGTGACCGAGAGCCGGTCGGGGTGGTCCTTCGCCAGCCGGGCCAGCTCCCCGGCGAAGATGATCTCCTCCTCGCCGCGGCTGCTGTAGAGCAGCGCGATCCGGTCGCGGCCCCCGCGCACGGCGAGCCGGGCACGGATCATGCTCATCATGGGCGTCACACCACTGCCCGCCGCGACGAGCACGATCTCCTCCGGCGGCCGTGGCCCCGCGTGGAAGGAGCCCGAAGGACCGCGCACCGCCAGACGGTCGCCCGCCCGCAGCTCTCGGTGCGCATGGGTGGAGAAACGGCCGCCCTCGACATGTTTGACGGTGACTTCGAGCCGGCGGGACCCGGGCGCCGACGAGGCCGAGTAGGCCCGCCGCACCGTGCGCCCGTCGATGTCGGCGACGAGCGTGAAGAACTGGCCGGGCCGGAAGCCGAACCGTCCCGGCTTCCCGCCCGCGTCCTCCAGTACGAGGGTGACCGCGCTCGGCGTCTCGACGCGTACCTCGGCGACGCGCACCTCACGCAGCGGGTTCTCCGCCACGCCGCCGTCGGCGGGACGCCGGCGGAAGAGGCCACGGCGCCCGCCGTCCGTACCGGGCGCGACGTCCTCGTACCCCTCCTCGCGCAGCCCGGAGCGGTAGGCACGGTTCATCACCAGCCGCAGCAGCCGGCTCACCCCCGGGACCGCCCCGACGACCTTGAGCAGGAACGCCGGAGGAGCACCCTCGGCGCCTGACGCGTTGGCGGCCAGATGCTCGCCCGCCATCGCCATCATGTCCGGCGCCGTGGCGCGGTCCAGATGCGTGCCGGGGGACCACAGCCGTGCGCGTGCCACGGCGTCGCTGCCGGTCACCTCGGCGTGTTCGACATCGATCAGCAGCGCCAGGTGCGGGGGAGTCCCGCGCAGCGCCATCGTCTCCAGCAGCGCGGGATCGTCGGTGAGCGCGCCGCGCCCGCGGACCCGCAGGACACCGCTGCGCCCGGGGACGAGCGCGGCGAACGAGAGACGGTCGTCCCGCAGCAGGTTGTGGAGCGTGTCGGCCCGCTTGTTGCCCCGGCGGTCGGGGACGACGAGCGTGTGACCGTCCAGGATCCTCAGCGCCGCCCGCCGGTCTCCTCGGGGACTCGTGTCGCTCCCTCCCGAGGCGTCCCAGGTGGACAGCGCGAGGAACGGCGCCGCGGCCAGGAACCCGGCGACGCCGGGGGCGGACAGGGGCCCGTCGCCAGTCGGGGCGTCGGCCCGCCCCGCGGGCTCGGCCGGTACGGGCGGCTGCTGCCACAGGCGGGACCGCAGGACGGCCTGCGCGCAGTGCACGTACGCCTCCTCGACGTCGACCGTCGTCCGGGCGCCCCGGCGCGCGGCCACCGAGCCGTTGACGCGCAGGAGTTCCCCGACGCCCGGCAGGAGGAAGAAGAACGAGACCGGACCGCACGGATCGCCCGCCTCGGGCAGCGAGAACGAGATCCGCGTGGGCGAGTGGACCCGTACGAACCCCGGAGCGCCGCCGAGGAAGGTCGTTCTGCTGGTGCCGTCGGCGTCCCGGTAGCCGAAGGCAGCGACCGGACTCCGCGCGAGGACGGTCCGGCACCCCTCGTCCAGGGCGCCGATCTGCTTGAGCATGATCATCGGTGCCGGGCGGCCGACGACCGCCTCGATCTCGCCCGCCGTCGTCAGCCGGCGCAGGGTGCGGACGGGGGAGCCGGGGCGCGGCTCGGGCGGGTGCGCCCCGGACAGGTGCGGCTCCGGCAGGTGCGCCCCGGACAGATGCGGCTCGGGCAGGTGCGCCTCAGGGATCACGAGAGGCCACCTCCCTCGGGGATGGAGGTTTCTCCGCAGGTCATGAGGCTATTCTGAGCAATGGCTCAGTTCTTTGGCTACTCGCTTTTCGCGTCGAAAGGAGGCCCGCCGATGCCGTCGGCCGACCGTCGTCTTCAGCCACGTCGCAAGCCCCGTCAAGTGCGTGCCGAACTCACCCGCGAGCGCATCCTCGCCGCCGCTGCTCACGTTTTCGCCGAGTACGGCTACGCCGCCGGCACCACCAACCGCATCGCCGGACACGCCCGCGTCTCCATCGGCTCGCTGTACCAGTACTTCCCGAACAAGGACGCGCTCCTCGCCGAGTTGATGGTGCGCCACATCGACCGGGGCACCTGGACCGAGGCCGACCGGCTCGACCTGTCCCCCGGGAGCCTGGAACCGCTGGTACGGGCGCTGGTCCGGGATGCGATCGACAACCACCGCGACGATCCCCAACTGCTCCGGATCATGATCGAGGAGACCTCGTTCTCGCAGGATCTGGTCGACGCGATCGACCGGCACGGCAGGAGCCGTGTCGAGCAGGTGCGCGGCCTGCTCGCCCGGCACCCGGACGTCCATGTGCACGACCTGGGCGCCGCGGCGGAGCTGATCGTGTTCACGGTGGAGGCGAACACGCACAAGCTGATGGCCGACCCGCGGACCCTTCCGGTCGAGACGCTGGAGAACGAACTGGTCGACATGGTCACGCGCTATCTGCGCGGGAACGGTGGGGGGAACGGCGCCTAGACGAGTTGTTCCGAAGTCCCGCCTGCGGGGAGGCGCCATGCACGCACATCCGCGGCGTTGTCGTCGGTCAACGACGCTCCGCGTCGCTTCCCTCCTCCGCCTTGCGGCTGCACGCACCTGACACCTCCCCGCCCGCCCCAAGGGGCGGACGGCGCTACTTCGAAACACGCCCTAGAGGCGCCCCGCCTCCACGATCCGGCGCAGGAAGCGCCGCGTACGGTCCTGCCGTGGGGCGCCGAAGACCTCCCGCGGTGTGCCGCGTTCCAGCACCACGCCGCCGTCCAGGAAGCACACCTGGTCGGCGACCTCGCGGGCGAAACCCATCTCGTGGGTGGCCAGCACCATCGTCATCCCCTCGCCCTTGAGGTCCCGTACGACCGACAGGACCTCACCCACCAGTTCGGGGTCGAGCGCCGCCGTGATCTCGTCGAGCAGCAGCAGCCGGGGGCGTACCGCGAGGGCGCGGACGATCGCGGCGCGCTGCTGCTGGCCCCCGCTGAGCCGGTCCGGGTACTCCTGCGCCTTGTCGCCGAGGCCGAGCCGGGCCAGCAGTTCGCGGGCGCGTGCCTCCGCCTCCTCGCGGGGGACGCCGAGGACCCGGCGCGGTGCGAGGGTGATGTTGCGCAGGACCGTCATGTGCGGGAAGAGGTTGTACGACTGGAACACGACGCCGATCAGGCGGCGCACCGCGTCGGCGTCGGCCCGTGGGTCGGTGATCTCCGCCCCGTCGAGGAAGATCGCCCCGTCGTCGATCTCCTCCAGCAGGTTCGCGCAGCGCAGCAGGGTCGACTTGCCGGACCCCGAGGCGCCGATCAGCGCGGTCACGGTGTGCGGGGCCACGTCCAGGGAGACGTCGCGCAGGACGACCCGGTCCCGCCCGAAGGTCTTGCGTACGGACTCCAGGCGGAGCACGGGCGTCGCGCCGTCCCCGCCCCCGGGCGTGTCCGGCGCGTGTGCGGGCGCGGCGTCCGGGGCGTCGGCGGTCATACGGTGCCTCCTTGCGCGCGGCGGCGGTCCATCCGGGCGGTGACCCAGTCCGTGAAGCGGGTCATCGGGATCGTCAGCGCGACGAAGACGAGTCCGGCGACCACGTACGGCGTGTAGTTGAAGTACTTCCCGGTGATGATCTGCGCCGCGTACACGGCGTCCACGGCCCCGGCGATCGAGACGAGGCCGGTGTCCTTCTGGAGCGACACCAGGTCGTTGAGGAGCGGCGGCACCACCCGCCGTACCGCCTGCGGGAGCACCACGTACCGCAGCGTCCGGGCGCTGGACAGCCCCAGTGAACGGGCCGCCGCCCGCTGCGAGGGGTGGACGGACTCGATGCCCGCGCGGAAGACCTCGGCGACATAGGCGGAGTACGTCAGGACGAGCGCGGTGCCGCCGAGGAGCACCGGATCGGTGGTGACGCCCTGGAGCCGCAGCGCCGGTACCCCGAAGACGACCATCAACAGGCAGATGATCAGGGGCAGTCCGCGGAAGAAGTCGGTGTACGCGGTGGCCAGCGCCCGGACCGGGAAGAAGACCGGGCCGCGCAGGGTGCGGGCGACGGCCAGCAGCAGCCCCAGGAGGAGGACACAGACCCCGCAGACCGCCAGCAGCCGCAGGTTGAGCAGCAGCCCGTCGAGGACCCGGGGCAGCGCCATCCGGGCGTACTCGGCGCTGAAGAAGGTCTCGCGGGTGCGCTGCCAGCCCGGCGACCCGGTGATGACGACGAAGAGGACGGCGCCCGTGACCAGGGTGGAGAGCGCGGCGACGGCGGTGGCGCGGCGGGCCCGGAGACGTTTGTACCGTTCGCGTGCGAGCCGCCGCGCCGACGGCGTGTACGGATCGTCTTCGCGGGGCGCGCTGTTCGCACCTTCTTTCGCCGGGTTGTCGCCGTCGTCCTTCTCCACGCGTACGCTCCCGCCGGTCACTTGAGGACCGGCGCGTCGACGGCGTCGGAGAGCCACCGCTTCTCCAGCGCGGCGAGGGTGCCGTCCGCGCGGAGCGTGTCGACCGCCCGCGTGACGCAGGAGGTCAGCGCGCTGCCCTTGTCGAGGACCAGCCCGAACTGCTCGGTCCTGTCGGAGGAGTGGGCGAACTGTCCGACGACCTTCGCCTCGGGGACCTCGGCGGAGGTGATGTAGAACGCGGTCGGCAGATCGACGACGATCGCGTCGACCTGCCCGTTGCGCAGCGCGGACTTGGCGAAGTCGTTCTTCTGGAAGACCGCGGGCCGCCGCGCCGGCTTGATGGTCTCGTCGATCGTGTCGAGGCTCGTGGTGCCGACCTGGGCGCCGAGGGTGGCCCCCTTCAGTTCCCCGGCGCTCCTCGCCCCGGCGTACGGGGAGGACTTCAGCGCGACGACGGCCTGGCGGACGTCGTAGTAGCCGGAGGAGAAGTCGACGGCCCGCTTGCGCTCGTCGCCGATGGAGATCTGGTTGAGGTCGAAGTCGAAGCTCTTGGCGCCCGGCGCGAAGGAGTTGTTGAACGGGACGGTCTGCCAGACGACATCGCTCTTCCCGTAGCCGAGCGCCTTGGCCACGGCGTAGGCGACGGCGGATTCGAAGCCCTTCCCGTTCGCCGGGTCGTCGTCCTGGAACCAGGGCGCGTACGCGGGTCTGTCCGTGCCCACCGTCAGCTTCCCCCTGGTCCCGGTGGCGAGTCCGCCCGCGACGCAGGCGGACGCGGAAGCGCCGGCCGGCGTACCGGCGGCGGACGGCTCCTCCTGTGGGGCGCACCCCGTGGCGGCGGCGACCGTGAGGGCGAGGAGGGCGGGGAGGAGACCCCGGGCGGTGAGGCGCATGGCGGGAGAGTGCCACCGCGCGGGGGTGCCTGTCGAGATCACACCATTGCGGGCGGGTGAATTCCGCGGCGGACGCCGGAAAAGGGTTTGCCCGGCGATCGGGGAGGCTGCGAGGCTCGTCGGATGACGGTGGCCCGAGTCGATCTGCTGACCCGCCAACTCGATATGACCTGGTCGCTGTTCGAGTACTACCTGCGGGAACTCGACGACTCCGCCTGCCTCTGGGAGCCGGCGCCGGAGTGCTGGACCGTGCGTCCCGACGGCGGGGGGAACTGGGTGGCCGACTGGGAGGCGCCGGAGCCCGACCCCGCCCCGGCCACCTCGATCGGCTGGCTGACCTGGCACATCGGCTACTGGTGGACGACCACCCTCGCCCACTGCTTCGGGCCCGGCACGCCCACGCGCGAGGAGATCACCTGGCCGGGCGGCGCCGTGGCCGCCGGTGACTGGCTGCGCGGACTGAGGGACGAGTGGCGCGCGGCGCTGCTCCCGCTCACCGACGCCGATCTCGACTCCACCGAGCGGACCGCGGGGCTGCCCTGGGGTGAGGGACTGCCCCTGGTCGACGTGGCGAGCTGGGCCAACTTCGAACTGGCCAAGAACGTCGCGGAGATCGGCCTGACCCAGCGCTTCCACGCGGCACGCACCGGCTGACCTGTCCGGCTGCGCACCTTTCCACCCGCCTCCTCGTGTCAGCGGAACGGTCGAACGGGCTTCCGGCGGTGCGCACCCCGCACCGTCGGAAACCTTTTCTTCTGAGCGACAGATCTTTTGACGGATCATGAGGAAGTTTCACAGATTCGTTCCGAACCTCTGGACAGTCCCCACGCGGCGCCCTAATGTCTCGGCCCACCGGACAAGTGTTTCGTCGCGGTAACACCGCAGCCGCCCGGCGTTCCGTCGAACGCCCCTCATCGCACGAGTCTTTTCACGTCTCTCCCCCCACGGCCGGGTCAGCCCCTGTCTGACCCGTCCCGAGGCGCTGCGCGTCCGTCGTCCCGGCGGTCGCACGCTCGCACTGTGCAGCACCCCCGTCGATGTACGGGGTCACGGCCGCGCGCCCGGCGCGTCCGTCACCGCAGCGGAAGGGAAACGACATGAAGGTACGTACGTTCATCGCCACGGCCTCGCTGGTGGCCTCCGGAGGGCTCGTCGCCTTCGCCGGCTCCGCACAGGCCGCTCTCTACACCACCTGTGTCGGGGACGGCGGCGCCGTCACCGTCAACGGCGACCTGGTCGTCCCGGCGGGCAAGTCGTGCACCCTGACCGGAACGAAGGTCAAGGGCACGGTGACCGTCGAGGACGGCGCCGACCTCGTCGCCGCCGGAGCCACCTTCAACGGGGCCGTCAATGTGGGCGGGAACGCCTACCTCGACCTCACCGACACCACCGTCAAGGGCGCGCTGACCACCCGCGCCGCCTTCGGCACCCACCTCCAGGACAGCACCGTCAAGGCCGGCATCACCGCCACCGAGGGCTTCGTGTACGCCGTCGACTCCGCCCTCGGAGGGACCGTCAGAGCCGAGTCCGGCGAGCTGTACGTGTCGGGCTCCACCCTCGGCGGAGCCCTGACCGGGGACCGGAACCAGTACACCGACGTGTACGACACCACCGTCAAGGGCGCCCTCACGGTCAGCGGGAACACCCTCGGCGGTGTCCTCTGCGCCAGTGAGGTCCAGGGCGACACCGTGTACAAGAACAACGCCGACGCCCTCCAGCTCGGCGGCGAGGGGCTGCTCGGCTCCTGCCGCGGCGCCACCTACCTCGGCGGCGACCTCGCGGTCACCGGCAACACCGCCAACGCCGTACTCGACAACACGATCGTCCGGGGCGCGCTGACCGCCACCGGGAACACGCCCGCGCTCAAGGTCGGCGACCTGGCCCGGGTCCGTGGTGGAATCACCGGCGAGACCGCCCCGGCGACCTCGTCCGCCCGCGCCGCCAAGGTGGCCCCGCGGGACCGCGGCAACGAACTCGCCGGGAAGGCGGCGGAGCGCGCGGCCGAGGCACGGGCCGACGCCCACGCGGCGGGCGACTCCCGGCTGAAGTGAGCCCCGGCGGCTCATGACGGCACGTCGCCCGGCGCCCCGCCCGTACGTACGCCGCCGGGCGGGCCGCCCGGTACGTACGCCGCCCGGCGGACTCGTCCGGTACGTACGCCGCCGGCCGCCCGCCGGTACACAGACCTCGCCCCGAACACACCTCGCCCGGTACGCCCCCCGCACCGCCTCCCCGTCCACACCGCCACCTCCCCGTGACGGACACCCCCCCGCCCCTCCCTCAGGAGTGACCATGGGCCATTCGCGCAAGTCCTTCGACCGCAGGGACTTCCTGCGGGCCACCGCCGGCACCACCGTGGCGCTCGCCGCCGCCTCCGTCGTCACCGGGGCAGCGGCCGGCTCCGCCACCGCCGCCCCGAGCACCGCCACCACCAGCGGGCTCACCATCCCCAAGGACCGCATCGGCATCCAGCTCTACAGCATCCGCGACAAGGTCGCCTCCCTCGGCTTCGCCGTCGTCTTCGCGGAGCTGTCCCGGATCGGCTACCGCGAGGTCGAGTTCGCCGGATACACCCAGGACACCGCCATCCTGGGCCGGCAGATCACCCTCCCCGAGATCCGGCGGCTGCTCGACGACAACGGGCTGCGCGCCGTGGGCAGCCATGTCGGCATCGGCAATCTCCGCACGAACCTCAAGGCCGAGCTGGACGCCGCGCAGATCCTCGGCATGCCGCACGTCGGGACGGCCAACGCGCCCTCGAACCTCAACACCGTCGCGGGCTACCGCGCCGCCGCCGACGAGTTCAACGTCTGGGGCGCGGAGGCCACGGCCCGCGGTCTCAAGCTCTACCAGCACAACCACGCGGGCGAGTTCGCCTTCGCCACGGACCAGCCCTCCGTACGGCTCTACGACGTCTTCCTCAAGAACACCGATCCGCGCCATGTGTACCTGGAGCTGGACATCTACTGGGCGTACGTGGGCCAGTACCGCTTCCCGGGGTTCGATCCGGCCGCGTACGTCCGTAACCAGCCCTACCGCTACCCGCTGTTCCACATGAAGGACGGCGACGCCAACCCGTCCAACGTCAACGGCTTCGACATCGTCGAGTTCGGCGCCGGGGACCTGCCGTACGAGCGGTTCATCCGCGACATCGGCCCGCGCGCCGCCCACATCGGCATCTGGGAGCAGGACACGGCCCCCAACACCCAGCCCAACCCGCCGGGTTCGCTCGGCGCCGCGGCACGCAGCTTCGCGGCGATCGACCAGCTCCTGCGCTGAGACCCCAGCCGCCGACGACCGAGGAGACGCATTTACCGTGCACCGTTCCCTGAGACGTCTGATGGCAGGGGTCCTGCTCACGGCCCTGCCCACGCTGGGGCTGGTGGGGCTCGCCCCCGCCGCCCAGGCGCACGAGAACCATGAACACGCCCTGGACTGGGCGAACTACGAGAAAGTCACGTTGACCAAGGACACCGGCGAGCCGATCGACCTCGCCGTGCTGCCCGACAGCCGGGTACTGCACACCGCCCGCAACGGCGATCTGCGGCTCACCGACCCCGGCAGCGGGGTGACCAAGGTCGTCAACCACATCAACGTGTACCAGAACTCCGAGATGGGGCTCCAGACCGTCACCCTCGACCCGGACTTCGCCACCAACCAGTGGGTCTACCTCTACTACTCCCCGCCGCTCAGCACCCCGGCGGGCTCCGCCCCGCTCCAGCTCCCCGCCGGGCAGACCGACGCGTACTGGAAGCAGTGGGAGGGGTACGACACCCTCACCCGGTTCAAGTGGACCGGCGACAAGCTGGACCTGTCCACCGCCCAGGAGATCATCCGCGTCGACGTCAACCGCGGCCAGTGCTGCCACGTCGCCGGTGACGTGGACTTCGACGCCGACGGCAACCTCTACCTCTCCACCGGCGGAAACACACCGGCGTCGGGACCCAACGTCAACGGGTACACACCGATCAACGACGCGGCCGGCTACAACCCCGGCCTCGACGAACGCCGCGGCGCCGGCAGCACCAACGACCTGCGGGGCAAGATCCTGCGGATCGACGTGAAGGACGACGGGAGCTACACCGTCCCCGAAGGCAACCTCTTCGCCGCCGGCACCCCGAAGACCCGCCCCGAGATCTTCGTGATGGGTCTGCGCAACCCCTTCCGGATGACGGTGGACCGGGCGACCGGCGCCGTGATGTGGGGCGACTACGGCCCCGACGCGGGCACCGCCGACCCGAACCGCGGTCCCATGGGATACGTCGAGTGGCAGACCACCACCAAGCCCATGAACGGCGGCTGGCCGTACTGCACCGGTGACAACACCCACCCCTACCGGGACTTCGACTTCGCCACCCTCACCCCGGGAGCGGCCTTCGACTGCGCCGCACCCGTCAACGACTCGCGCTGGAACACCGGCGCGACCGTACTGCCGCCGTCCACCCCGGCCACCCTCTGGTACGGGGACAAGGACACCGACCAGCCCTGGCCCGAACTGACCGCGTTCCGCGGCCCCGGTGGCCCCGGCGGCCAGGCCCCGATGGCCGGACCGGTCTACCACTACGACGCGGACAACCCGGCCCCGGGCAAGTTCCCCGCGTACTGGGACGGCAAGGCGTTCTTCGGGGAGTTCTCCCAGGACTACGTCGCCGCCTTCACCCTCGAAGGACCCGACGGCCCCGTCAGCAAGCTGGAGAACGTCCTCCCCAACAGCGAGCGGTCCGCGAACGGCATCCCGCCCTGGGACAACCCGATGGACCTGGAGTTCGGCCCCGACGGCGCGCTCTACGTCCTCGACTACGGTGACGGCTTCTTCCGCCAGAACCCCGACGCCGGCCTCTACCGGATCGACTACGCCGAGGGCAACAAGGCACCCACCGCCGTGATCAAGGCCGATGTCACCTCGGGACAGGCCCCCCTCACGGTCAACTTCAGCGCCACCGGCTCCAGCGACCCGGAGAACGGCGCCCTCACCTACCAGTGGGACCTGGACGGCGACGGCACCTTCGACGCCACCGGGCCCACGGCGAGCAGGACCTACCCGGACAACGGCCAGTTCCAGGCCCGCCTGAAGGTCACCGACCCGCAGGGCAAGACCGGACTGACGAGCCGGCAGATCACCGTCGGCAACACGGCACCGACCGTCAAGATCACCTCACCGCCGGACGGCGGCTTCTTCAGCTGGGGCGACGCCGTGCCGTACGGCATCTCCGTCGACGACCCGGAGGACGGCGCCACCCCCGACTGCGCCAAGGCCGCCTGGACCTTCGGCCTCGGACACAACCAGCACGGCCACCCGGTCAACAGCGGAACCGGCTGCGCGGGCGCCGTCGTCACACCGACCGACGCCGGACACGGTGACACCGAGAACGTCTTCGGCGTCCTCGGCATCACCTACACCGACAAGGGCGCGAACGGTGTCCCGCCCGCCACCGGGGACGCCCAGGTGATCCTCAACCCGGCCGTCATGCAGGCCGAGCACTACGACTCCGCGGACGGGGTCACCGTCACCGACGACACCACCGCGTCCGGACAGCGCAAGGTCACCTCCTTCGACGCGGGGGACTGGATCGCGTACGACCCGGTCTCCTTCGCCGGCATCAACGGGGTGCGCACCCGCGCATCCGGCGCCGGAACGCTGGAACTGCGCTGGAACGCCGCCGACGCCGCGCCGTTCGCCAAGGTGTCCGTACCGGCGGGCGAGGGCTGGCAGACCGTCGACACCCCGCTGCCGAACGCCCCTTCGGGCAGCGGAGAGCTCTACGTCACCACCTCCGGCGGTGTCGACCTCGACTCCCTGACCTTCCAGGGTGCCGGTGTCGCCGACAAGACCCCGCCGAAGGCCGCCGCCACCCTCGATCCGCCCCGGCCGAACGGTGCGGGCGGCTGGTACACGAGCAACGTGTCGCTGAGCGTCACCGCCACCGACAACGGCACGGTCAGCAGCCGCCAGTACTCGGTCGACGGCGGTACGACCTGGCTGTCGGCGAACGCCGCCGTCACCCTGTCGGCGGAGGGCACCACCACCGTCCGCTACCGGGCCACCGACAGCGGCGGCAACGTCTCCGAGACCGGCAGCCTGACCGTACGCATCGACCGCACCGCACCCGCGGTCACCGTCACCGGCCTCGACGCCGACGGCGTGTACGGGGACTCCCAGCGCCCCAAGCCCGTGGTCACCACCGCCGACCCGGTCTCGGGCGTGGCCACGGCGACCACCACCCTGGACGGCGCGGCGATCACCCCGGGCCTGCCGCTCGACCTGTGGCGGCTGCCGCTCGGCGGCCATGAGCTGACGGTGAAGGCCGTGGACCGGGCCGGCAACACCACGACGAAGACGGTGCGCTTCACCACCCGCGCCTCCTTCGACGACCTCGCCGCGCTGCTCCCGCGCCTGACCGCCGAGAAGCTCGTCACCGCCCAGGGTCAGCAGCGGCTGACCGTCCGGCTCGACCAGGCGCGCGCCCACGCCGACGCGGGCAGGCTCAGCCAGGCCCGCGCCGTCCTGGACTCCTTCGCCACCACGGCCGGCGACACCGCGCTGGTGCCGAACGCGGCGGCGGGCGCGGCCCTCGCCCGCGACGCGCGGGCCGTGAAGGGAGGACTGACCGGCTGACAGCCGACGAGCACGGAAGAGCTGCCCCGCCCCGGCGGGGCAGCTCTGTGCGGGTTTCGTCAAGATGTACGCAACTTCTGCCTCGTTGTGGAAAAGTGACGGTCGGAGGAAGTGAGCCTGTGAGCATTCGGTACCGCGTTCTGTCCCTTCTGCGGGACAACGGCCCACTGTCCCGCGCCCAGCTGGCGGGCCGGCTGGAGGTGCCGCGACCACGGCTCCTCGCCGAACTCGACCGGATGCTCGCCGCCGGCACGGTCCTGGAAGCGGGCCCGGCCGCCTCGCGCGGCGGCCGCCGCTCCACCCTCGTCCAGCTCGACCCCGGACTCCGGTTCGCCGCCGTGGACCTGGGGGCCAGCTCGCTCGACATCGAGATCACCGACGGCGAACTCGAACCCGTGGCCTCCTACTCCGAGGCCGCCGACATCCGCTCGGGGCCCGTCGCCGTACTGAACCGGATCAGCGAACTCCTCCACAACCTGGCCGCCCAGGGCCACTGCACCCGGCTCGACGCCATCGGCATCGGCCTGCCAGGACCGGTCAGCTTCCGGGAGGGCGTCCCCGTCTCCCCGCCGATCATGGTGGGCTGGAACCGTTTCCCCGTACGCGACACCCTCGCCCGCGAGCACGGTTGCCCCGTGGTCGTCGACAACGACGTCAACGTGATGGCCCTCGGGGAGCAGCACAGCGGGGTCGCCCGGTCCGTCGAGCATCTGCTCTTCGTCAAGATCGGCAGCGGTATCGGCTCCGGCATGCAGCACCACGGCCGTATCTACCGGGGCGCCGAAGGATGCGCGGGCGACATCGGCCACATCCAGGTCGAGGCGGGCGGGCCCGTCTGCACCTGCGGCAACACCGGTTGCCTGGAGGCGTACTTCGGCGGGGTCGCCCTCGCCAGGGACGCCACCGAGGCCGCCCGCTCCGGGGAATCCCCGGCCCTCGCCGAACGGCTCGCGGCCCGGGGCACACTGACCGCCGTCGACGTCGCGGAGTGCGCCGTCGGCGGCGACAGCGCCTGCGTCCACCTCATCAGGGCCGGCGGCCACCGGGTCGGACAGGTCCTCGCCACCCTGGTCAGCTTCATGAACCCGTCGATGATCGTGATCGGCGGCGGGCTCTCCGGACTCGGCTTCCTCTTACTGGCGGAGATCCGCAGCGTCGTCTACCAGCGCTCACTGCCGCTGGCCACCGGCAACCTGCCGATCGTCATGTCCGAACTCGGCCCGCGGGCCGGGGTCGTCGGCGCGGCGCTCCTGGCGAGCGAACTCGCGTACGGCGAGGACGAGGAGTCCTGAGCACGGCGCCGACGGCGCGGAGGGACGGCGCTCGGCGGGTACGTCGGGACGGAGTTCCGGCGGAAGAGACCGGACGGCCTCACTCCGGCCGTCCTTTGTCCTGGCCGTTCCGGCCCTGGCCGTCCTGTCCCGGCCGTCCCGTCCCGGCCGATCGGCCGACGGGAATGGCCGATCGGCCCGTGGAGATGACCGGTCGGCCGACGCGCCGATACGGGAGCCGGGCCTAGCGTCGGTGGTCCAGGGCCGGCCACCGGCCACCGCACCCGAGGGGACCTCTCCGATGACAGAGCAGCAGAAGCCCGTCACACCCGCAGCACCCGCCGACGCCGCCCGGACCACGGAGTTCGAGGCCGACGCCGTCGACCTGCTGGTGGAGACCGCGCACGAGGCCACCACGTGCGAGAGCCGGACCGCCGGCACCGAGCACCTGGTGCACATGCTCGTCATGGGCGACTCGCCGGCCGGCGGGGCGATCGCCCCCGGCATGCGCCAGGCCGGGGGGCTCGGCGGCATCATCCAGGCCCTCACCTTCCCCGACAGCAAGCGGCCCTGGGTGCACGACGACACGGCCACCGCCCCCGACCCCCTCCCGGCCCACCCCGGCGACGAGGCCGAGGCCGATGCCGTGTGGCGCGAGGCCACCTGGCGCGCCGCCCACAAGAAGACACGGCGCGGCGCCCCCGAGGCGGACGCCCTCCCGCCCGAGCCGTCCGGGGCGCTGCGCGCCTGTCTCCTGCGCGCCCTGCGGCTGGCCCGCCAGGAAGGAACGCCGAGCGTCCGTTGCCGGCACATCGCCCGCGCCCTGCTGCAACTCCCGGACAGCCGGGCGCTGGAGGCCATGACGCTGCAACGGATCGACAGGGCCGCCGCGTCCGTCGCGCTCGACACCCTGGACGCGGGCGCCGCCACGGATCCGGACTTCCCGGAGCCTCCGAGCGTCAGGGGTATGCGCGGCGCGGGCGTGCTGGGCGAGGGCGGCGGGCTCGCCCGCGTCCTCATGTCCTGGATGTTCCGCAGCGGCCCGGACGGCGACGGAATGGTCACCTCGGTGTTCCTGGAGGCCGAACGCCAGGCCGTACGGCGCGGACACGGCGTGGTCGAGCCGGTGGACCTGCTGCTGGCCGTCGTGGCGCTGGACCGGGCGCTCACCCTCACCGGCCGCTCGTTCCCGGAGGCAACCGCCGCCGTCAACGAGGCCGCGGCCCTGCTCCGTACGTACGGCGCCCGGCCGGCCGCCCTGGTCCGCGCGGCGAGGGCGGGCGTCTCCGACCCGGTCCCCGGCCCCTTCCCCGCCTCCACCGATCTGCCGCGCTCGCGCGCCGCCGAACGCGCCCAGTCCGTCGCCCAGCTCATGGCGGCCGAGCGCGGCTCCGCCACGGTCGGAACCGTCCATCTCCTGGCCGCCCTGCTCATCGACGACGAGGGGGAGACCGGACGGCTGCTGCGCGCGGAGGGCGTCGACGTGACCGCGCTGAAGGACCGGCTGACCCCGAGCCCCGGCGCGTGAGGACGGGAACCCGCCGTCCCCCGGCCGGTCCGGCGGGCGTTACGGTCCCGGGGACAAGCACGACGAGGAACGAGGCAAGGGTGCCGGTGACACGGATACGGGAGCGGGCGCGGCGGGCCGCGCGGAAGACGCGGGCGACCGCCCGGCGCGAGGTGGTGGAGTGCGCGGCGGCCCTCCGCGCGGCCCCCCGCCGTACGGTCGTCACCGAGGCGCTGGCCTGCGTCCTGGTCGCCGCCCTCGCGCTGATCCCCCTCACCTTCCTGCCCGAGGAACTGTCCGAGGAACGGCCGGTCCTCGCCGCCCTGGAGGGGCTGTGGACGGTCGTCCTGGTGCTCGGGCGCCGCCGCCACCCCGTGCTCGCCGTGCTCGCCACGGCGCCGCTGCTCATCGGCTCCAGCGTGTGGATCCTGGTCGCGGTGCCCCTGATCGTGGTGTCCGCCACCCGCCGTGTCACCTCGCGCCGCGCCTGGCAGACCGTGGGCGCGGCCGGCGCGCTGGCCGCCGTCCTGGCCGTGGCGGACGGTCTGCTGACCGGCGGCCGGATGACCGGCGACCCGATGGCCGAATCCCTGACATGGCTCCAGATCCTCGCGGGCGACGTGGTCTCCCTGGTGCTGCTGATGGCCCTCCCCACCCTGGCCGGGACCCTGCTCGGGCAGCGCCGACCGCTCGTCAGCCTGCTGCGGGAGCGCAACGCCTATCTGGAGCAGGCCCGTTCACTGACCGCCGTGGCGGCGCGGATGGAGGAGCGGAACCGGATCGCGGGGGAGATGCACGATCTGCTCGGTCACAAACTGAGCCTGATCTCGGTGCACGCGGGCGCGCTGGAGATGGCCGCGGCCCGGCAGGCGCCACCGCTGGCCGGGCAGGCCGAACTGCTGCGTACCACCGCCGGTACGGCGATGGAGGAACTGCGCGAGATCCTGGGCGTGTTGCGCCGGCAGGAGCTCCAGGACCCCTCCGCGGACCCCGGGAGCAGCCGGGGCACCCGCGACGACATCACCGCCCTCGTGGCCGAGTCGGGACAGGCGGGCATGGCCGTCACGCTCGACTGGTCGGGACCCGACACCACGGACGCGGCCCCGCAGACCCGTCAGGCGGTGCACCGGGTGGTGCGCGAATCGCTGACCAACGCGCTCAAGCACGCGTCCGGCGCGCCCACCCGGGTGGAGGTCCGCCACGCCGACGGCCGGATCGCGGTCTCCGTCACCAACGAGCGGCCCCGGGTGGCCCGTCGGCCGCAGCCGGGGAACCGCAGCGGTCTGGTCGGCCTGGACGAGCGGATCTCGCTGCTCGGCGGCTCGTTCGGCGCGGGCCCCGCCGCGTTCGGCGGGTTCCGCGTCGAGGCCCTGCTGCCCGTACACCCCGAACCGTCCACGCAGCCGGACCCGTTCGCGTACCGGGAGCCGTCCGCGCACCCGGCGCGGCCCGCGCGCCCGGGGAAGAGAGCGCGAGGGACCGCCGGAGGGACGACGCACGAGGCCGCCGGGGCGTACCCCCCGCTCTCGACCGCGGTGCTGACCTGGCCGCGGGTGCTGGGCGCCGGTTGCGCGGCGGCCTTCGTCATCCTCCCCACCGTGGCCTTCCTCGTGATTCTGCTGGTGATGGCGGTCGTAAGATGAGGCGATGATCCGAGTCCTCATCGCCGACGACGAGACCCTGATGCGTGCCGGCATCCGGCTGATCCTGGAGAACGCGGAGGACATCGAGGTGACCGCCGAGGCCGCCGACGGCCGCGCGGCGGTCACCGCGTGCCGGGGCCAGGACATCGACGTGGCGCTGCTGGACATCCAGATGCCGGGCACGGACGGCATCACCGCCGCCGAGGAGATCGCCCGGACCTCGCCCCGTACCCACGTGGTGATGCTGACGGCCTTCGGCGAGGAGCGGAGCGTCACCCGGGCCCTGCGCGTCGGCGCGACGGGCTTCCTGCTCAAGGACACGGGCCCGACCGAGCTGATCCGTTCGGTACGGCTCGCCGCGAGCGGCGAGCCCGTGCTGGCGCCCCGGATCACCCGGCAGCTTCTGGAACGGCACGTACGCTCAGGACACGAGACCGAGACCGCCCTGCGCAGGACCGACGCGTTGACCGCGGCCGAGCGCGACGTTCTGCGGCTGCTCGGCACGGGCCTGTCGAACGCCGAGATCGCCGACCGGCTCCATCTGAGCGCGAGCACGGTCAAGGCGCACATCAGCCGCATCCTGACCCGCACCGGCTGCGCCAACCGCGTCCAGGCCGCCGTCCTGGCCCACGACGCCGGCCTCCTCGCCGACGGCTGACGTAGCGCCCCGGCGCTCCGTCACTGTCCACCGGCGCGTCGCCGACCGCCGTGACTGTCAGTGGCGTCTCGTACGGTCCTCGTATGGGAGTGACCTCAGCCTGGGCCATCAGCGCCCACGACGACGCGTTCATCGCGCACCTGGCCCCGCGCTTGCTGCCCCTGATCGAGGCGGCGGCCGCCGACCCGTCGGCCCGGGGGCGCTGGCGGCGCTGGCAGGAGAACCCGCTGCCCGACCACCGGACATGGCGGCGCGCGCACGGCGGCGGGGGCCCCGAGGCCGATGCCGTGCACTCGTTCCACGAACTGACCTCCGTCGGGGAGCACCTGGCCGACCTGTACGGGGGCGCCCCGGGTGAGGAGGGGTTCTGGCTGGTCGAGGACGTATGGGAGCGGGCCGAGGACCCGGAACGCATGTTCCTCTCGATCCATACGAAGGAGTACGCGGTCTCCGCCCTCTTCCACGCCATCGGCCCGCGCCGGGCCGCCCTGTTGCCCGGCTGGTGCGGCAACTTCCTGCTCTCCTCCGCGGAGGTCCAGGAGGCGCTGCCCCGTGTGGAGCGCGCGCTGACCTTCACCCCCGGGGAACGCGCTGTGGCGGAGAGGCGGATATGGCTGGACCACCGGCCCGGCGAGAGGGGCGAGGAGAGTCTGCTCGACGGCCCGCTGCGGCAGTTGCGCCAAGCGGCGGAAGCCGGGCTCGGGGTCTGCGGGGTCGCCGTCCATATTTACTGACGGTGTCCCGACCCGCGCGGGAAGAGCAGGGGCGAGGTCACTGAACGTCTAAGCTCTGGGCCAAGGCTTCAGTTTGGGACGGGACCGGTACCGGTACGCGCGCCCCGGCGTCGCGCCGGGCACCGTACCTGGGAGGAGCGAAGATGGCACCGCAGAACTCTCCAGAAGATCGTTTCAACACCGGGGAGGCGCATTCCGCGCGGGTGTACGACTACATCCTGGGTGGCAAGGACAACTACCAGGTCGACCAGGAGGCCGGCGACTCGATGTGCCGGGAGTGGCCCGCGCTCCCCGTCCACATGCGGGCCAACCGCGAGTTCATGCACCGCGCCGCCCGGTACCTGGCCGAGGAGAAGGGCATCAGGCAGTTCCTGGACATCGGTACGGGTCTGCCCACCCAGCCCAACATGCACGAGGTCGTGCAGAAGGCCGCCCCCGACTCCAGGGTGGTCTACGTCGACAACGACCCGATCGTCCTCGCGCACGCCCGCGCCCTGCTGACCAGCGCTCCCGAGGGCCGTACGGCCTACATCGACGCCGACATGCGGGACCCCGAGGCGATCATCGGCTCGGCCCAGTTCCAGGAGCTGCTGGACCTGCGGGAGCCCGTCGGTCTCATGATCATCGGGATTCTCCACTTCATTCTGAAGGACGACGACGACCACGGCCTGGTCCAGCGGCTGCTCGACCCGCTGCCGTCCGGCAGCTATCTGGCGATGACCATCGGCACCGCCGACTTCGCCCCGGTGGAGGTCGGACACGTGGCCGAGGAGTATGCGAAGCGCGGCATGCCCATGCAGCTCCGTACGCTGCCCGAGGCCACGGCGTTCTTCGACGGTCTGGAGCTGATCGAGCCGGGCGTGGCCCAGGTCCACAAGTGGCGTCCGGACGTCGGTCAGGAGGTCGTGGAAGACCGCGACATCGCGATGTACGGTGCCATCGCCCGCAAGGCATAGTGCCCTCGGGAAGGTTTGAGACGCACCGGTCGGGTAATCATTACAGGTCGGGGCGCTGGCCTGGTGGGTCGTGCCCGTGGGCTCCGAAGTAGAGTTCACCGCCGGACGATTGACGACTGGAAGACCTGACAGACCATGAACGTGTCATCGAACCCCCCGATCTATGACCAGCTCCTGCGGGAGCACGGCGACGTCGTCACCGAAGCTCGCGAGGCGGCCCACCAGACGACCCGGCAGGCGGAACACGTGCTGGACTGGAGCGGGCTGCACCGGCGGTTCCCCACCGAGTCGGCGCGCACCGACTGACCGCCGCCACCACCGGGCCGCCACCGCGCCGCCAAGACCGGGCCGCCCGACCGGGGCGGACGCGTCACCACCGAGCCGCCCCGTGCCACCGCGCGGGGCGGCTCGGTCGCGTCCCGCTCCCAGGCCCCCCGGCGCTCCCCGGAGTACTGTGAAGAGATCGAGGGTATGTCGCCGTCGGCCGCTTCGCCGAGGGCGTTCTCGATGAAGGACGAGGTCGGAGGCGCGGCCTCCGGGAGGCGTGGTCGACATGATCGCGGCAGCGACGTATGTCCGTGGCAGATGACTTCTCGCAGAGCCCGGTCGGGGCCATCGGCAGAGTCACCGTCCCGATCCCCGCGGACGGGCCCGGTGAGGTGCTGGTGGCCGTACGGGGCGGCTCCGAGGCCTACGCGGCCTGGGCGTACCGCCCGATCGGCCGGGACCTCCGCGTGATCGTCGTCGAGGCGATCTCGGCGCGCTCGGTGGTCGTGGAACCCCTCCCCTCCTGAAGGCCGTACTCCACCACGAGGAAGCGGTACCGAGCGGTACCCGGCAAACAGCGAGCAGTACCGGCGTCCACACGCGGTACGACAGGAGCACACCATGCTGTTCTGGCATGTCCCCGCGCCCAACGAGGCGATGCTCATCTCCGGATCCAAACGGCAGGCGCAGGACACTCAGTTCCGGATCGTCACGGGACACGGCAGTTTCGTGATGCCGGTCAAGCACAAGGTACGGATGCTCTCCCTGGCGCTCCGCGAGGCGGAGATCGTCGAGGACTGCGTCACCCAGCAGGGAATCCGTCTCAACGTCCGTGCCGTGGCCGTGTTCAAGGTCGGCGACGACACGGTGTCGATCGCCAACGCGGCCCGGCGCTTCCTGGCGGAACAGGACCGGATGGAAGAGCTGGTGGGCCGGATCTTCGCCGGTCACCTCCGCTCCATCATCGGCGGACTGACGGTGGAACAGATCATCCGGGAGCGCGACCGGGTCGCCCAGGAGGTCAAACAGGGCAGCCACAGCGAGATGGAGAAGCTCGGCATCGTCGTGGACGCGCTCCAGATCCAGGAGATCGACGACGCCACCGGCTACATCGAGAACCTGGCCGCCCCGCACGCGGCGGCCGTCGCCGGCCAGGCGCGGATCGCCCAGGCCAAGTCGGACCAGGAGGCGAGCGAGCGCGAGCAGCAGGCCGCCGCGCTGAAGGCCGAGTACGAACGGGACACCGCGATCAAGCGGGCGGGCTTCCACGCCGAGACGGAGCAGGTCAACGCCCGTGCCGCGCAGGCGGGACCGCTGGCCGAGGCACGGTCCTCCCAGGAGACCATCGAACAGCGGACGGCCCTGGCGCAGCGGCAGGCCGATCTGGCCGCGCAGCGGCTGGAGGCCGAGGTACGGCGCCCCGCCGACGCCGAGGCGTACCGTCAGCGCACCCTGGCGGAGGCCGCCAGGGACCGGGTGAAGTTCGAGGCGGACGCGTCCGCGTACAGCGCGCGCACGCTCGCCCAGGCCGAGGCCGACGCGAACTCCGCGCGCGCCGAGTCCCTGAAGGACGGCAACCAGGAGCTCATCGCCGCCAACCGCACGGTCGAGAACCTGCCGACGCTGACCGACGCGGCGGCCCGGGGCATGGCGGGCGCCCACCTGACCGTGCTGAACGGCACCGGCGGCGTCAACGACGTGGCGGCCGGACTGGTCGGACAGGGCATGGCCATCCTCAACTCGCTGAAGAGCGCGTCCGACACGTCGAGCGCGTCCGACACGGCGGGCGCGTCCGGCGCGGCCGAGGACGGCGGCGAGACCAAGGCCCCGAGCGGGAACGTGAACGGGAAGCCCACGCTCCGGGGCGACCGGAACGCGGCGTGAGGAGCGCCCGAGGAGGGCCTGCGGTGACAGGCCTCTGACCTGTGTGGTGCGGCGTGGCACGTACGGTGCCGCGCCGCACCGGTCAGAGGCCCGCCCGTCGGCCCTCGTCGGCCGGCTCCGCCGCTTCGGCGAGCCGCTTGACGGCGGCGAGCCGTGCGTCCCAGTCGGCCGCGACCCGGTCCATCCAGCGCGCGGTGACGTTGAGCCGGTCCGGCCGCACCGCGTACCGCGCCTCGCGGCCCTCCCGGTACCCGGTGACCAGACCGGCCCGGTCCAGGACGGCGAGGTGTTTGACGATGGCCTGACGGCTGACCGGCAGCTCGCCGGCCAGCACCGTCGCGGTCGACTCGCCGTGCGCGGCCAGGGCGTCGAGTATCCGGCGCCGGGTCGGGTCCGCCAGCGCGGACAGCACCTCCGCCACCGTGTCCTGCCCGGCGCCGGAGCCGGGGGCGGTCTGCCCGGTCTCCCCGCCGGCGGAGTCCGTCGTCATGCGCCGAGCCGCTCCGCGTAATCCCTGATGACGCCGACCATGTCCGTCCAGCCTGCCGTGTGGCTCTCCTTGGAGGCGGTGTCCCGCCGCTCCTCGGGGATCACGATATCGGCGAAGCCGGTCTCCACCACCCGCAGCCTGGTCCCCTCGCCCTCGGGCGTGAGCGTGAACTCCACCAGCGTGGAGTTCCCCGCGTCGGGCAGCTCGCCGGGGTACGCGCTCGCCCAGCGGTACGAGAAGTGGTGCGGCGGATCGACCTTCACGATGGTCGTACGGAACTGGCCGAACCGGCCGTGGTCCAGGAGCATGATGCCGCCGGGCCGCAGATCGACGGGCGTCGGCTCACCCTGCCCGAACCACGAGCCGACGTGTTCCGGTTCGGTGAGGACCGCCCAGACGCGCTGCGGGGGTGCCGCGATGGAGACCTCGCGTTCGATGCGGTCGTCGGATGTGGACATGAGGAACCTCCCGAGAGGAATCGGCTCTGACGTGCAACTCAAGAGTTGCACTCGTTGCCGCGTTGTGCAACCGGGAGGTTGCGCGATATCGGTGAGCCCCAGATGCCGGGCCCCAGACGTCGTGGACGGGCCCCGGGCGCTGGACGGCCCGCGGACGCTGGGTGGAGCCCGGACGCTGGACGGGGCCCGGACGCCGTCAGTGGCCGCGTGCCGCCGCCATGCCGATCGTCACCAGCCCCAGGACCACCCACCCGAACCACAGCCAGCCGTTGCTGCCGAGTGCCGCGGTGTACCCCGTGACCACCACCAGCGCGCCGACGGTCACCACACCCATCGTCTTCGTGGATCCGGACATGTACGTCCTCCTCCAGGCCGGGGCCATGACGCCCATCGTCGCCCGGGGACCCCGGTTCGCGCTACCGTCCCCGGGCCTGGAGCGCGGCCAGGTAGGCGTTGTACTCCGCCAGCTCCTTGTCGCCGTCCCGGTCCGCGGCCCGGTCGGAGCGCCTCGCCTGCCGTTGCTCCGAGTGGTACCACTGGTAGACCAGCGCGACCAGGACCAGTACGGACGGGATCTCGCTGAACGCCCAGGCGATGCCGCCGGCCGCGTTCTGGTCGGTGAGGGCGTCGATCCCGAGCGAGGCCGACGGGTTCTCGTACGCCCTGACCATCGGCTCGCTCGCCATCATCAGCGCGATCCCGAAGAACGCGTGGAACGGCATCCCGGCGAACAGTTCCAGCATCCGCATCACATAGCCGGGCCGGTGCGGCCCCGGGTCGATCCCCATGATCGGCCAGAAGAAGACCAGCCCGACCGCGAGGAAGTGCACCATCATCGCGATGTGCCCCGGCCTGGACCCCATCAGGAAGTCGAAGAGGGGGGTGAAGTAGAGCCCGTACAGGCTCGCGATGAAGAGCGGGATGGTGAACGCGGGGTGCGTGACGATCCGTACGTAGCGGCTGTGCAGCAGCGCCAGCAGCAGCTCGCGCGGGCCCTTCCGGCTCTTTCCGTCGCTGTCACGGCCCGCGACCGGCAGGGCGCGCAGCGCCAGGGTCACCGGGGCGCCGAGCAGCAGCAGGATCGGCGAGACCATGCTGATCACCATGTGCTGGACCATGTGCACGCTGAACATGACCATGCCGTAGTCGTTCAGTTTGGTGCACATCACCAGCGCGATGGTGAGCACACCGAGTACGAAGGCGACGCTGCGCCCGATGCCCCAGCCGTCGCCGCGCCGCCGCAGCCGGACGACGCCCCAGCCGTACAGGGCGAGCGCGAGCAGGCAGCCGGTCAGGAAGAAGAGGTCGGGGGAGTACTCAAGCCCTCGTCCCAGCGTGAACGGCGGCAGATCCATGGTCATGCCGTGCCCGCTGTGATCCATCCGTGCGCTCCCGGTGCTTCCCGTGGCGGGGACGACGGCGTCCACCGCGCCCGCCGTCCACCGGCGATGGTCCTCCCACCGGTGGTCCGCTTGACCGCACCAGCCTAGAACCGCCCCCGGCCGCCCTCGCGACCGGGGGCGGCCCTGTCCCGTACCGGAGGCGGGGGAGGAGCCGGGAGGCGGCTCAGAGCACGCACTCCGCCTCGGCGTACCGCTCCGGCGGCACCGTCTTGAGCGTCTCCACGGCCTCGCCCAGCGGCACCATCACGATGTCCGTGCCGCGCAGCGCCGTCAGCATGCCGAACTCGGCGCGGTGCGCCGCCTCGACGGCGTGCCAGCCGAACCGGGTCGCCAGCACCCTGTCGTACGCGGTGGGCGTGCCACCGCGCTGCACGTGCCCGAGTATGACCGCCCTGGCCTCCTTGCCGAGGCGCTCCTCCAGCTCGATCGAGAGCTGCCGGGCGACGCCCGCGAAGCGCTCGTGGCCGTAGATGTCCTTGCTGCCGGCTTCGAACTCCATCGAGCCCTCGCGCGGCTTCGCGCCCTCGGCGACCACGACGATCGCGAACCGCTTGCCCGCCGAGAACCGCTTGCCGACCAACTCGGTCAGCTCACCGATGTCGAAGGGACGCTCGGGCACGACGATGGCGTGCGCGCCCGCCGCCATGCCGGAGTGCAGTGCGATCCAGCCGGTGTGCCGGCCCATGACCTCGACGATCAGCACGCGCTGGTGCGACTCCGCGGTCGTCTTGAGCCGGTCCAGCGCCTCGGTGGCGACCCCGACGGCCGTGTCGAAACCGAAGGTCACGTCGGTCGATGCGATGTCGTTGTCGATGGTCTTCGGTACGCCGACGATCGGCAGCCCGGCCTCGGAGAGCAGATGGGCCGCCTTGAGCGTGCCCTCACCGCCGATCGGGATGATCGCGTCCAGTCCCAGATCGGCGACATGGCCCCTGGCCCGCTCCACCCCGTCACGCAGATGCGCGGGCTGCACCCGGGACGAGCCGAGTACGGTGCCGCCCCGGGCCAGGATGCCGGCCACCGCGTCGAGGTCGAGCTTGCGGTAGTCGCACTCCAGGAGGCCCTTCCAGCCGTCGTGGAAGCCGATCACCTCGTCGCCGTGGTCGACGACGGCACGGTGCACGACGGACCTGATCACGGCGTTGAGGCCGGGGCAGTCGCCGCCTGAGGTGAGCACACCAATTCGCATAGCCCGGATTACCTTTGCAACGTGGGGCCGACGGCCGGACACCGTTGTCAGGCCAGATCCTCGCCAGCCTACCGGCGGGCGCCGGGGAGACCGAAACCCCGTGTCCGCCTGCTGGACAGGCGGACACGGGGTTCCGGTCCCGGTCCCGGCACCGGCCGGGGCGCCGCTCAGGCGGGCTGGGTCGCCGAGGCGACGCGCTCGGCGCGCAGCGCCTCGTACCACCGGTCGTCCGTCGGCGGCAGCGCGTTCACGTCGAGGGCCAGCTTCAGCAGCAGGTCGGCGATCTGCGGGTTGCGCGCCATCACCGGGCCGTGCATGTACGTACCGAAGACGGTGTCGTTGTACGCGCCCTCCGTGCCGTCGCCCGTGCCGTTGCCCCGGCCGAGCTGGACCCGCGCGAACGGCCGGGCCGCCGGTCCGAGATGCGTGATGCCCTGGTGGTTCTCGAAACCGGTGAGCTGCGGCAGGTTCAGCCGCGGATCGATGTCCGCCAGTACGTCGCCGACGCACCGCGCGCCCTCGCCGCGGGTCGAGACCACGTCGAGCAGCCCGAGACCGGCCTCCCGCTCGCCCAGGTCGTTGACGAACTCGTGCCCCAGGATCTGGTAACCGGCGCAGACCGAGAACACGATGGCGCCGTTGGAGACGGCCCGGCTGAGCCCGCCGTCGCGGCGCAGCCGCTCCGCCGCCAGCCGCTGGGGCCGGTCCTCGCCGCCGCCGATCAGATAGATGTCGCCGGAGGTCGGCACCGGCTGGTCGCTGCGGACGTCCACCCGCGTGACACCGAGGCCGCGCTGGCGCGCCCTGCGCTCCACCACGAGAGCGTTGCCCTGGTCACCGTAGGTGCTCAGCAGGTCCGGGTAGATCCACACCAGCCGGAGGCTGTTGTCGCTCATTCTGGCTCGTCCTTCCGGGTTCCGGGGAGTCATGTATCCCGACATGGCTTCAGTTGCCCACCCGTCTGCGCAGATCCTGGAACGACGTGTAATTGGCGATCGCCTCGATACGGCCGGGCGGTGCCATCCGCACGGCCTCGTCGGGCGTCTCGCAGACCCGGAAGTCCAGGCCCGCGACCTCCAGACGTACGGCGAGGTCCAGCTTGCGGTCGCCGATCACGAAGATCGGGTGGCCCGCGAGCCGGGTGTAGTCCACGTCCCACAGCCACGAGGTGTCCGTACCGTCGGCGCCACGGGCGTTGACGGCGAGGATGACCGGGGTGGGCGGCGGGTCGATGAGGGAGAACGTCTCCAGCCAGCCCGCCGGGTTCTTGGCGAGCAGCAGCCGCAGGTCGCGGCCGAGGAAGCTGACCACGTCGTACCGGCCGGCGACGGCCTGCACCTGGTACATCCGCTCCAGGGCCACCTGCGGCGGCACCCCGAAGGTCGCCGCGACGGCGGCGGACGTCGCCGCGTTCGCCTTGTTGGCGCGCCCCGGGAGCTGGAGGTGGATCGGCCAGGCGGAGCCGTGCGGGTCGAGTACGTGGTCGCCGTGGAGCGCCCAGCTCGGCGGCGGCCTGCGGAAGCCGCACTCGCCGCAGAACCAGTCGTCGCCGGGGCGCTGCATCACACCGCCGCAGGAGGGGCACGACCAGGCGTCGTCCTTCCACTCCTGGCCCGCCGCCACCCAGACCACGTTGGGCGAGGAGGAGGCGGCCCAGACGATCAGCGGGTCGTCCGCGTTGGCGATGACGACGGCCTTCGTGCCGGCCAGTCCCTCCCGCCACTTCTCGGCGAGCATGCGGGTCTCCGCGGCGCGGTCGAGCTGGTCGCGGGAGAGGTTGAGCAGCGCGATCGCCTTGGGCGTGGTGTCCCTGGCGACCCCGGCGAGATACTTCTCGTCGACCTCGATCACGCCGAACCGGGCGTCGGAGCCACCGGCCAGGGCCGAGGTGATACCGGCCGGCATGTTGGCGCCGAGCGCGTTCGACACCACGGGCCCGGCGGCCCGCAGCGCCTCGGCGATCAGCCGCGTGGTCGTGGTCTTCCCGTTGGTCGCCGACACGAGGATGACGTCCAGATGCTGCGCCAGCCGCCCCAGCAGATCCGGGTCGAGCCGGAGCGCCACCTTCCCGCCGATCACCGATCCGCTGCCGCGGCCTGCGGCGCGCGACACCGCCGCCGCGGCTTTGCCCGCCGTCACGGCCAGCTTGGCCCGCGGCGTCAGCGGGTCCGTGTTGCCTGACATCGCCTTGATCCTCCTTGCGTCGGTCCGTGGGCCAGCCTATCGAGATCCGGCCAGGGCCCCGAACCGCGGCACCGGGCAGAAGGCGGGGTTCACCGTGGACCGTACCCTGACCGTCATGCGAAACCGTCCGATCCCCGGCAGTACCGGGCGAGTACGAGCCATGAGATTGCTCGGAGATCCCGTCCTCCACGCGCCCTGCGAACCCGTCACCGACTTCGGTCCCGCGCTCGGCGCGCTGATCGAGGATCTTTTCGCGACCATGTACGCCGCCCGGGGTGTCGGGCTGGCGGCGAACCAGATCGGCGTCTCCCAGCGGGTGTTCGTGTACGACTGCCCCGATGACGAGGACGTCCGCCACCTCGGACATCTCGTCAACCCCCGGCTCGTCCAGGCGGACGACATCGTGCTGCGCGGACCCGAGGGCTGTCTCTCCCTGCCGGGCATCGAGGCGGGGACGGAGCGGTACGACCATGCCGTGGTGGAGGGCTTCACCCAGGACGGAGCACCGGTCAGGGTGGAGGGCGGTGGGTTCTTCGCCCGCTGTCTCCAGCACGAGTGCGACCATCTGGAGGGCACGCTCTACTCCGACCGGCTCACCGGCTGGCGGCGCTCCAGGACACTGCGGGCGGCGCGCCGGGCGCCCTGGGCGACGGCGACGGGCGGTACGCCCGCCCCGTGAGCCGCACGCGCGCCCCGTACACCTCCACGCCGCCCCTTCGGCAAACCTCGCGCCGTCCCGGCTCAGAAGCCGGGGCCGCCCGCGCGGTCGTCGACCGCGGCCAGCCTGCCCCACAGGAGGTCCGCCAGGCTGTGTACCAACTGGGCCCGCGGGCAGGGGCGTTCGCTGAGCCACCAGTCACCGGCGCCGTGCATCATGCCGACGATGCCATGACCCCAGACCCGGGCGAGCTGTTCGCTGCCGGGGCCGAGGTCGACCCGTTCCTCTATGACCTTGGCCAGTTCCTCGCCGAGCCTGCGCAGCAGCGGCGCCGAGTGGCGGCCGACGTCGAAGCCCTGCTCGGGGAGCGGGGTGTCCTCGGCCGGATGCATCAGGAACCGGTACACCTGGGGCCTCGCCTCGATCGCCGCGAGGTACGTGTCCAGCGTGGCCTCCACCCGCTCGCGCCGCCCGGCGGGCGCGTCCAGCGCGGCCCGCAACGCGTCGAGGAGCGCGTCCGTGTGGCGCTTGGCGAGCGCCCGGTAGAGCCCGCCCTTGTCCCCGAAGTGCCGGTAGAGGATCGGCTTGGTGATGCCGGCCTCCGCGGCGATGGCGTTCATGGAGGCTCCCGGGCCGTCCCTGAGCACCACCCGGTCGGCCGCCTCCAGGAGCTGTCGGCGCCGTTGCCGGGCCGAGCGCTGCTGCTCGGCCTGCTGTGTGCTCTCCATAGGTGTGTCTCCCCGCCCGTGCGATTGCGTGACGCCCCGGCAACGTAACACCCTGTCCGCCGCCGATGCTGATCAGAAGGTGGCCGGTTGACATCCCCTACTTACGAGTAACAGACTGTTGTTACCGCAAGTAACATCTGGAGCGACACCGTGGTCCACGCGGTGCTGGAGGGGAACATGACCGAGTTCACGCTCGATCTCAACGACGACCAGAAGCAGGTCCGCGACTGGCTGCACGGCTTCGCCGCCGATGTCATCCGCCCCGCCGCCGCCGAGTGGGACGAGCGTGAGGAGACCCCCTGGCCGGTCATCCAGGAAGCCGCCAAACTCGGCATCTACTCCCTGGACTTCTACGCCCAGCAGTTCTTCGACCCTACGGGGCTGGGGATCCCGATGGTGATGGAGGAGCTGTTCTGGGGCGACGCGGGCATCGCGCTGTCCATCGTCGGTACGGGCCTGGCGGCCGTCGGCGTCCTCGCCAACGGCACCGAGGAGCAGGTCGGCACCTGGATCCCGCAGATGTACGGGGACCCGGACGACGTGAAGGTCGCCGCCTTCTGCTCCTCGGAACCCGACGCGGGCTCCGACGTCGGCGCCATGCGCACCCGCGCGGTCCACGACGAGGCCAAGGACGAGTGGGTCCTCAACGGCACCAAGACCTGGGCCACCAACGGCGGCATCGCCAACATCCATGTCGTGGTCGCCGTCGTCGACGCCGGACTCGGCACGAAGGGCCATGCCTCCTTCATCGTCCCGCCGGGCACCCCCGGACTCTCCCAGGGCCAGAAGTTCAAGAAGCACGGCATCCGCGCCTCCCACACCGCCGAGGTCGTCCTGGAGGACGTACGGGTCCCCGGCCACTGCCTGCTCGGCGGAAAGGAGAAGCTGGACGAGCGCCTCGCACGGGCCCATGAGCGGGCCAGGGCCGCCGAGAGCGCGGGCGGCGGCAAGGGCGACCGGGACCGCGTGAAGAACGCCGCCATGGCGACCTTCGAGGCGTCCCGCCCGGCCGTCGGCGCGATGGCGGTGGGCACGGCGCGCGCCGCGTACGAGGTCGCCCTCGACTACGCGAAGACCCGCAGCCAGTTCGGCCGCCCGATCATCGACAACCAGGGCATCGCCTTCCAGCTGGCCGACATGCGCACCCGTATCGACGCCTCCCGCCTGCTCGTCTGGCGCGCCTCCTGGATGGCGGCCACGGGGAAGCCCTTCACCTCCGCCGAGGGCTCGATGTCCAAGCTGTACGCGAGCGAGACGGCGAAGCAGGTCACGGCGCAGGCCGTGCAGATACTCGGCGGCAACGGCTTCACCCGGGAGTACCCGGTGGAGCGGATGCACCGGGACGCGGCGATCTACACGATCTTCGAAGGTACGAGCGAGATCCAGCGCCTGGTCATCGCCCGCACCCTGTCGGGCATGCCCATCCGCTAGAACGGCGGCGCCGGGTCCTCGTACAAGGGTCGAGGACCCGGCCGACGGGGTGTCAGGCGGGGAGCTGGGCCTCGATGGCCGCGACGACCTCGGGGGCCTCCGGCTCCGTGCGCGGCCGGATCCGGGCGACGACCTCGCCCTTGGGGGAGATCAGGAACTTCTCGAAGTTCCACTGGACGTCCCCGGCCTCGCCCGCCGTGTCGGCCGTCTTCGTCAGCTCCGTGTAGAGCGCGTGCCGGGTCTCGCCGTTCACGTCCGTCTTCGCGAGCAGCGGGAAGCTGACGCCGTACGTGGCCGAGCAGAACGTCTGGATCTCGTCCGCGCTGCCGGGCTCCTGCCCCATGAACTGGTTGCAGGGCACCCCGAGGACGGTGAAGCCCCGGTCCCCGTAGCTCTGCTGAAGCCGCTCCAGACCGGCGTACTGCGGGGTGAGGCCGCACTTGGACGCCACGTTCACCAGCAGTACGGCCTTGCCCTCGTAGGCGGCCAGGGAGGTCGGCTCGCCGGTCAGGGTGGTCAGGGGGATGTCGTACAGCGTCATCGGGATCTCCTCGTTCGACGGCGGTCTGCCCTCATTGTGGACCCGTGGCCGCGGCGACCGGCGGCCGGGCTGGTAGAGGTGGTCCGTGGACGAAACACCGCTCGACCCCCCGCCGCCCGCCGACGACGGCCGGCTCCCCGGCTCCGCGCCGGACGTGACCGGCCCCCGGCCCGTACGGTGCCGTATGTGCGGCAGACCGCTCACCGGCACGGCCTCGCGCCGCACCGGCCTCGGCCCCGCCTGTGACGCCAAACTCCACCCGCCCGCGCCGGACATCAGGACCCGGCGCCGCGAGGCCGAACAGGACCCGCTGCCCGGAGTCTGAGCGCGGGCGCTCCGGCGACGCGGGCCCCGACAGGGATCAGGCGCGGGCCACCCGGTGGCAGGAGGGGGAACCGGGTGCGGGTCATCCGACGGCGGGAACCTCGATGATCTTGCCGCTCTCGTCCACGGTGTGGGTCTGCCAGTAGACGTCCCACTTGTCGCCGACGTGCTCCGGCACCTTCCCCTCCGGGTAACGGACGTACCCCTTCGGCGGATCCTCGTCCTCGGGTACGCAGGCGCTGCCGGTGCTGCCCACGGTCATGACCGGGTACTCGCCGCCGCCGCAGGTCGCGTCCTCCATCGAGCAGCCGGTCAGCGCCGCGACCGCCGCGCAGGCCAGGACGAGACCCGCGACCGACCGCGTCGGGCGCCGGCGGCGCACGGACGACGGGGTGCGGAATCGGCTGGTGGTACGCATGGTGGGCTCCCTCGGTGTGGGTCGATGCGGCCATCTTGCGGGAAGGTCCGAAGCCCGGCGTGAGTACCCGTACTCACGTGGCGCGGCAATGTCACTCGGATGCGCGCCACCGGTTCGCTCACCGGGCCGCGGTGGCGGTTCCTGCGCGCCGCCTGAACTTTCGTCAGCGTCGCAAATTCCCGGCACTTCTTGCAGATCACTTACGTTTCCCTGCTCGTGGGCGTTGAACGACGAAGCGGCGGCCCGCACAAGGGGCATGACCGTCAACTCCCCAGGCCTTGCGAGGCATTTGGTTCGGTCGGACTGGTGGACGACCTCGCATTTCTCTGCAACTCTCTCACCGCAAATCGCAAAATACTCCGTTCATCAGTGCAGAAACGCATGCCGCGCAGGCGTGCTGCCAGAGCCGCGCCCTCGCCGCTCCGCGCCGAGGCCGAAGATCGGGGATCCATGAGATCGCTACGCCGGAGATGGCGAGTCCTCGCCGCCACCCTTGCCAGCAGCCTGTTGATGGCCGGCTGGCCGACGCTCACCGCCGCTGCCGCCGACGGCCCCCGGGCCAAGGGCCCCGACATCGCCGCGGGACGGGCCGCGACGGCGAGCGCGACCACGGGCGGGAAGGCCGCCAGGAGCGTCACGGACGGTGACCCGTCGACGTACTGGGAAGGCGGCGGGAAGAAGTTCCCCCAGTGGGTGCAGTCCGATCTGGGCGCCACCCGGCGCGTCGACCAGGTGGTGCTCAGGCTCCCCACCGGATGGGCGGCCAGGAAGCAGACCCTGTCCCTCCAGGGCAGCGCCGACGGCACCAGCTTCTCGACCCTGAAGACCTCGGCCACGTACACCTTCAGCCCCGGGACGGGCAACAAGGTGACGGTCACCTTCCCGGCCACCAGGACACGCTTCGTCCGGGCCCATTTCACCGCCAACACGGTGGGGAAGAAGGCCCAGCTCGCCGAGTTGGAGGTACGCGCGGCAGCCGCGGCCTCCGTCAACCTGGCCCTCGGTAAAACCCTCACCGCGAGCAGCTTCACCGAGGTCTACGGGCCCGGCAACGCGAACGACGGCAACAGGGCGACCTACTGGGAGAGCCGGAACAACGCCTTCCCGCAGTGGATCCAGACCGACCTCGGCTCCTCCGCCCGGATCAACCAGGTGGTGCTGCGGCTGCCCGACGGCTGGGGCGCCAGGGACCAGACCCTGAAGCTCCAGGGCTCCACGAACAACACCGCCTTCACCGATCTGACGGCGTCCAAGGCGTACACGTTCAACGCGGCGGGCAGCCAGTCGGTGACGATCCCCCTCGACGTCACGACCACGCGCTACCTCCGGGTGCTGATCACCGCCAACTCCGCCCAACCCGGCGGCCAGCTATCCGAGTTGGAGATCTACGGACCCGAGACCGGGGACACCGAGGCGCCCACCGCGCCGGCCGGGCTGTCGTACACCGAGCCCGCCACCGGCCGGATCGTGCTGGCCTGGAAGGCGTCCACCGACAACACCGGTGTGACGGGGTACGACATCTACGCCGACAACGAGCTGCGCAGCAGCGTCGCGGGCACCGTGACCGCCTTCACGGACACCCAGCCCGCCGGGACGACGGTCTCCTACTTCGTACGGGCGAAGGACGCGGCCGGCAACGTGTCGGCCAACAGCAACACCGTCACCCGGCGCGGCGACAGCGGGGACACCGAGGCGCCGACCGCGCCCGCCGGCCTCGCCTTCACCGAGCCGTCGGCCGACGAGATCAAGCTGACCTGGGGCGCCTCGACGGACAACAAGGGCGTGACCGGCTACGACATCTACGCCGACAACGTCCTGCGCAAGAGCGTGGCCGGCGACGTCACCACGTACACGGACACCCAGCCGGCCGGAACGACCGTCTCGTACTTCGTACGGGCGAAGGACGCGGCAGGGAACGTGTCGATCGACAGCAACACGGTCACCCGGAACGGCAGTTCGGGCTCGGCGTCGAACCTCGCGGTGGGCCGGCCGATCTCCGCCTCCTCCGTGGTCCACACCTACGTCGCGGAGAACGCCAACGACAACAGCCTCACCACCTACTGGGAGGGCGCGGGCGGCAGCTACCCCAACACGCTCACCGTGAAGCTGGGCGCCAACGCCGACACCCGGGGCGTGGTCGTCAGGCTCAACCCGGACAGCGCCTGGGGAGCGCGGACGCAGAACATCCAGGTGCTCGGCCGTGAGCAGAGCGCGTCCGGGCTCACCAGCCTGGTGGCGGCCAAGGACTACGCCTTCGCCCCGGCGACCGGCAACGCGGTGACCATCCCGGTGGCCGCCCGCGTCGCCGACGTCCAGCTCAAGTTCACCTCCAACACCGGCTCGGGCGCGGGCCAGGTGGCGGAGTTCCAGGTGCTCGGCGCCCCCGCGCCCAACCCCGACCTCACGGTGACCGCGCTGAGCGCGTCGCCCTCGGCGCCGGTCGAGTCCGACGCGATCACCCTGTCGGCGACCGTGCGCAACGCGGGACGGGCCGCCGCTCCCGCGGGACCGGTGGAATTCCGGCTCGGCGGCACCAAGGTGGCCAGCGCGCAGGCGGGCGCGCTGGCGGCCGGCGCCTCGGCCACGGTCATGGCGAACATCGGTGCGCGGGACGCGGGTTCGTACCAGCTCGGCGCCGTCGTCGACCCGGGCGGTCTGATCGCCGAGGAGAACGAGACCAACAACACCTACACCAGCCCCACCCCGCTCGTGGTGCGTGCGGTCGACAGCTCCGACCTGGTCGCCGCGACGGTCGCGACCTCCCCGGCCTCCCCCTCCGCCGGTGACACCGTCACCTTCTCCGTCGCGGTCAGGAACCAGGGCAACGTGGCCTCGGCCGCCGGGGCGCACGGCATCACGCTCTCCGTGCTCGACGCCAAGGGCGCCACGGTCAAGACCCTGACCGGCGCGTACAACGGCACCATCGCCCCGGGAGCGACCACGCCGCCGGTCGGCCTCGGTACCTGGGCGGCCGTGAACGGCTCGTACACACTCAAGGCGGTCCTCGCCGCCGACGCCAACGAACTGCCCGTGAAGCGCGACAACAACACCAGCACCCAGCCGCTCTTCGTCGGCCGCGGCGCCGACATGCCGTACGACATGTACGAGGCGGAGGACGGCGTCACCGGCGGCGGTGCGCGGGTCGTCGGGCCCAACAGGACGATCGGCGACATCGCGGGCGAGGCGTCGGGCCGTAAGGCGGTCACCCTCGACGCCACCGGCGACTACGTCGAGTTCACCACCAAGGCCAGTACGAACTCGCTGGTCACCCGGTTCTCCATCCCGGACTCCGCGGGCGGCGGCGGCATCGACGCCACCCTCAACATCTACGTGGACGGAACCTTCCTCAAGGCCGTCGACCTCACCTCCAAGTACGCCTGGCTGTACGGGGCGGAGGCCGCCCCCGGCAACTCGCCCACCTCCGGCGCGCCCCGTCACATCTACGACGAGGCCAACGTCCTGCTGGGCAGAACCGTCCCCGAGGGCAGCAGGATCAGGCTCCAGAAGGACGCGGCCAACACCTCGAAGTACGCGATCGACTTCGTCAGCCTGGAGCAGGCCACGCCGATCGCCAACCCGGACCCGGCCACGTACGCGGTGCCGGCCGGACTCGGCCACCAGGACGTGCAGAACGCCCTCGACAAGGTTCGGATGGACACCACGGGGAAGCTGGTGGGCGTCTACCTGCCCGCCGGTGACTACGAGACCTCCAGCAAGTTCCAGGTGTACGGAAAGCCGGTGCGGGTCGTCGGCGCCGGGCCCTGGTTCACCCGCTTCCGCGCCCCCGCGTCGCAGGAGAACACCGACATCGGCTTCCGTGCCGAGGCCGCGGCGAACGGATCGTCCTTCAGCGGCTTCGCGTACTTCGGCAACTACACCTCACGCATCGACGGCCCCGGCAAGGTGTTCGACTTCTCCAATGTCGCCGACATGGTGATCGACAACATCTGGAACGAGCACATGGTGTGCCTCTACTGGGGCGCGAACACGGACCGGATCACCATCAAGAACTCCCGGATCCGCGACATGTTCGCCGACGGCGTCAACATGACCAACGGCTCCACGGACAACCACGTCGTCAACAACGAGGCACGGGCCACCGGTGACGACAGTTTCGCCCTGTTCTCGGCGATCGACGCCGGGGGCGCGGACATGAAGAACAACGTCTACGAGAACCTGACGACGATCCTGACCTGGCGCGCCGCGGGCATCGCCGTCTACGGCGGCTACGACAACACCTTCCGCAACATCCATGTCGCGGACACACTGGTGTACTCGGGCATCACGGTCAGCTCCCTGGACTTCGGGTATCCGATGAACGGCTTCGGAACCGGTCCGACGACGATCGAGAACGTGTCGGTCGTACGGTCCGGAGGCCACTTCTGGAACGGGCAGACCTTCCCCGGAATCTGGCTGTTCTCCGCGTCCAAGGTGTTCCAGGGCATCCGGATCAACGACGTCGACATCGTCGATCCGACCTACAGCGGCATCATGTTCCAGACCAACTACGTGGGCAGCGCGCCGCAGTTCCCGGTCAAGGACACCATCCTCAACGACATCTCGATCACCGGCGCGCGCAAGAGCGGTGACGCCTTCGACGCGAAGTCCGGCTTCGGGGTGTGGGCCAACGAGATGCCGGAGACGGGACAGGGGCCGGCCGTGGGCGAGGTGACCTTCAACCGCCTGAAACTCGACGACAACGCAGTGGACATCAAGAACACGACCTCCACCTTCAAGATCAACATCAACCCGTAGGGCCCGTCACGTCATCGCGGGGACGGGACGGTGCCGGCCGGTACGCCCGGCCGGCACCGTCCCGTACATGGTGGTCGCACCCGCGGGGCAGAGTGAAGCAAGTGGCTTGCAATTCTTGCGATAGTCTTGCGCGCATGACGCGACGACTTGCTCAGGTGGCGAAGAAGGTTGGAGTCAGCGAGGCCACGGTCAGCCGGGTGCTCAACGGCAAGCCCGGTGTCTCGCCGGCCACACGGCAGTCCGTACTGACCGCCCTGGACGTCCTCGGCTACGAGCGCCCCACCCAGCTCCGCGGTGAGCGCGCCCGGCTCGTCGGCCTCGTCCTGCCGGAGCTTCAGAACCCCATCTTCCCGGCGTTCGCGGAGGTGATCGGCGGCGCGCTCGCGCAGCAGGGCCTCACCCCCGTGCTGTGCACCCAGACCAAGGGCGGCGTCTCCGAGGCCGACTACGTGGAACTCCTCCTCCAGCAGCAGGTCTCCGGGGTGGTCTTCGCGGGCGGTCTCTTCGCCCAGGCGGACGCCCCGCACGACCACTACCGGCTGCTCGCCGAGCGCCGTATCCCGGTCGTCCTGATCAACGCGCCGATCGAGAACCTCGACTTCCCCTGCATCTCCTGCGACGACGCCGTCGCGGTCGAGCAGGCGTGGCGCCATCTGTCCTCGCTCGGCCACGAGCGCATCGGGCTGGTGCTCGGCCCCGCCGACCACGTACCGTCCCGGCGCAAGCTCGCGGCGGGGCACGCGGCGTACGCGGCGACGGGCGGCGCCGGTCCGGCCCTCCCTGACGAGCGGGTCGAGCGGACCATGTTCTCCCTGGAGGGCGGCCACGCGGCGGCCACGCGCCTGCTGGACCGGGGCGTCACGGGGATCATCTGCGCGAGCGATCCGCTGGCCCTGGGGGCGGTGCGTGCCGCGCGGCGGCGCGGTCTCACCGTCCCCGGCGAGGTCTCGGTCGTCGGTTTCGACGACTCCGCGTTCATGAACTGCACCGAGCCGCCGCTCACGACGGTCCGTCAGCCCATCGAGGCGATGGGCCGGGCGGCCGTCGAGATGCTCAACACCCAGATCCAGGGCGCCGCCGTGCCCCACGGCGAGCTGCTGTTCGAACCGGAGCTGGTGGTACGGGGCTCCACGGGCCAGGCGCCCCGCGGCTGACCGCACCACCTCGCCCTTCAGGCGGCCGACCCGGCCCCGCACGCCCACGCGTGCGGGGCCGGTGGCGTTCGGGGGTGGTTCCGCCGCCACGCCGCGACGCGGACGTGGTTCCGCCACCACGCCGCGATGCGGACGGACGCCTGTCAACTATTTGCGAAATTGGAGCGACATATTGCGAGCATCCGGTGTTGATGGTTGAGTGAGCGCCGCCACACAGCGAGCTGCTGTGGGCTTCCCGCGCTCCTGCCCAAGAGGGGTCCCGCAGATGAGTAGTTCCGGGTTCCGCCGTACCTTCGTCACCGCCACAGCCACCGCACTCGCCCTCACCGGGCTGGCCGCCTGCGGCTCGGGCGGGGACAGCCCGGCCGACGGCAAGACGCACATCACCGTCAACTGCATGCCGCCCAAGAGCGCCAGGATCGACCGCCAGAACTTCGAGGACGACATCGCGGCGTTCGAGAAGGCCAACCCGGACATCGACGTCGTCGGCCGCGACGCCTTCCCCTGCCAGGACCCCAAGACCTTCGACGCCAAGCTCGCCGGCGGCCAGATGGAAGACGTCTTCTACACGTACTTCACCGACGCCCGACACGTCGTCGACATCAACCAGGCGGCGGACATCACCTCGTACGTGAAGGACATGAAGGGCTACGGCGACATCCAGCAGTCGCTGCGCGACGTCTACACCGCCGACGGCAAGGTGTACGGCGTCCCGCGCACCAACTACTCGATGGGCCTCCTCTACAACAAGAAGCTCTTCCGGCAGGCCGGCCTCGACCCCGACAAGCCCCCGGCCACCTGGGAGGAGGTCCGTACCGCCGCCAAGAAGATCGCGGGCCTCGGCAAGGAGTACGTGGGCTACGCCGACTACAGCGCCCAGAACCAGGGCGGCTGGCACTTCACCGCGGAGATGTACTCACAGGGCGGCGACATCGTCGCCCCGGACGGCAAGAAGGCCGCCGTCGACAGCCCCGAGGGCAAGGCGGTCCTCCAGAACCTCAAGGACATGCGCTGGAGCGACGGCTCCATGGGCACCAAGCAACTCCTCATCCTCAACGACGTCCAGCAGATGATGGGCTCCGGCAAGCTCGGCATGTACCTCTCCGCCCCGGACAACGTGCCGATCCTGGTCAAGGAGAAGGGCGGCAAGTACCAGGACCTCGGGCTCGCCCCGATGCCCGGCGGCAAGGGCACCCTCATCGGCGGCGACGGGTACATGTTCAACAAGAAGGCATCCCCGGACCAGATCAGGGCCGGCCTGAAGTGGCTGGAGTACCAGACCAACACCCCCGGATCCGGACTCAACGACTGGAAGCGCGCCGCCGACCTCAAGGCCCCGGTCGGCCTCCCCGAGCCCCGGCTGTGGAGCGGCGCCACCGACACCCGCGACCAGGAGCTGAAGAAGCGGTACGCCAACGTCCCCGTGGAGAACTACCAGGCGTTCCTCGACGGAAGCCAGGGGCTGACGGCGAAGCTGGAACCGCCGAAGGCCCAGCAGATCTACTCCGTCCTCGACGGCGCGGTCTCCGCCGTCCTCACCAAGAAGGACGCCGACATCGGCCGGCTCCTCAAGGACGCCCAGTCGAAGATCGACGGAATCCTGGCCCGGGGCTGACGTACCCGTGAAGGCTGACGCGCCCATGAAGTCCGCCCGGGCTCCCCGGCGGCCCGCACCGCCCCCCGTACCGGCGCCGGTACGGAGCACACCCGCGCACCACGGAGCCCCCGGCGCCCTGCGCCGCGCCCTCTCGCACCAGCTCCGCGCCTACGCCTTCCTCATCGGCGGCCTGATCTGCTTCGCGCTGTTCTCCTGGTACCCGGCGATCCGCGCGGTGATCATCGCCTTCCAGAAGTACACCCCCGGATCCGCGCCGGAGTGGGTGGGCACCGCCAACTTCACCCAGGTGTTCCACGACCCCGAGTTCGGCGCGGCCTGGCGCAACACACTGACCTTCACCGTGATCGCCCTGCTCGTCGGCTTCGCGGTCCCGTTCCTGATGGCGCTCGTCCTCAACGAGCTGCGCCACGCGAGGTCCTTCTTCCGGGTGGTCGTCTACCTGCCGGTGATGATCCCGCCGGTCGTCAGCGCGCTGCTCTGGAAGTGGTTCTACGATCCGGGCGCCGGACTCGCCAACGAGGCCCTGCGCTTCCTCCACCTCCCCACGTCGAACTGGACCAACGGCGCCGACACCGCGCTCTTCTCCCTGGTGGCCGTCGCGACCTGGGCGAACATGGGCGGCACGGTCCTCATCTATCTCGCCGCGCTCCAGGGCATCCCGGGGGAGCTGTACGAAGCCGCAGAACTGGACGGGGCCACCATCTGGCAGCGGGTGCGCCATGTGACCGTCCCGCAGACCCGTTTCATCATCCTGATGCTGATGCTCCTCCAGATCATCGCCACGATGCAGGTGTTCACCGAGCCCTTCGTGATCACCGGCGGTGGTCCGGAGAACTCGACCGTCACCATCCTCTACCTCATCTACAAGTACGCCTTCCTCTACAACGACTTCGGCGGGGCGTGCGCCCTGAGCGTGCTGCTGCTGATCGTGCTCAGCCTCTTCTCCGCCCTCTACCTGTGGCTCACCCGCACCGACGACTGAGAGGACCCGCTCCACCATGACCCGAGCGGAACACGGCCAGGCCGTACGCACTCTCGTCTCCCCGCTCGCACTCGCGAGCACCCGGGGGAAGGCGCTGTACTGGACCGTCTTCGGCGGTGTCGTCCTCGCCTTCGTGGTCGCCTTCCTCCTCCCCGTGTACTGGATGGTCTCCGGCGCCATGAAGTCCCCGGACGAGCTGGTACGGACGCCACCGACCCTGGTCCCCGGCACCTGGCACATCGGCGCGTACACCGACGCGTGGGAGCTGATGCGGCTCCCCACCCATCTGGGGAACACGGTGGTGCAGGCCACGGGCGCCTGGATCCTCCAGCTCGTCTTCTGCACGGCGGCGGCCTACGCCCTGTCGAAGCTGCGGCCGGCCTTCGGCAAGGTGATCCTGGGCGGCATCCTCGCCACCCTGATGGTGCCGGCCCAGGCGCTGCTCGTACCGAAGTACCTGACGATCGCCGATCTGCCACTGATCCACGTCAGCCTGCTCAACGACCCGCTGGGCATCTGGCTGCCCGCTGTCGCCAACGCCTTCAACCTCTACCTGCTCAAGCGCTTCTTCGACCAGATCCCGCGCGATGTGCTGGAAGCCGCCGAGATCGACGGGGCGGGCCGGCTCCGTACGCTCCGGTCGATCCTGCTGCCCATGTCCCGGCCGGTGCTCGGAGTGGTGTCGATCTTCGCGCTGGTCGCCGTCTGGCAGGACTTCCTCTGGCCGCTGATGGTCTTCTCGGACACCGACAAGCAGCCCATCAGCGTCGCGCTCGTCCAGCTCTCCCAGAACATCCCGCTCTCGGTACTCATCGCGGCCATGGTGATCGCCAGTATCCCGATGGTGCTGATGTTCCTGGTGTTCCAGCGGCACATCATCGCCGGGATCAGCGCCGGCAGCACCAAGGGCTGACCGGTACCAAGGGCTGACCAGTACCCCTCACCCTCCCCGAAAGGAACCACCGCATGGAAGGCAGTCCGCCGGCGCCCGCCGACACCCTCTGGTGGCGCGGCGCCGTCATCTACCAGGTCTACGTACGCAGCTTCGCCGACGGCGACGGCGACGGCACCGGGGACCTCGCGGGTGTCCGGGCCAAGCTGCCGTATCTGGTCGAACTCGGCGTCGACGCGCTCTGGTTCACTCCCTGGTACCTCTCACCGCTCGCCGACGGCGGCTACGACGTGGCGGACTACCGCACCATCGACCCGGCCTTCGGCACCCTCGCCGAGGCCGAGAAACTCATCGCCGAGGCGCGCGAGCTGGGCCTCCGTACGATCATCGACGTCGTGCCCAACCACGTCTCCGACCGGCACATCTGGTTCCGGGCGGCCCTGGCGGCCGGACCGGGCAGCCCCGAACGCGCCCTCTTCCACTTCAGGACCGGGCGCGGCGAGCACGGCGAGATCCCGCCCAACGACTGGGTCTCCGAGTTCGGCGGCCCGGCCTGGACGCGGCTCGACGACGGCGAGTGGTACCTGCACCTCTTCGCCCCCGAGCAGCCCGACCTCAACTGGGCCCACCCGTCGGTGCGCGGGGAGCACGAGGAGGTGCTGCGCTTCTGGTTCGAGCGGGGCGTCTCGGGGGTACGGATCGACTCGGCCGCGCTCCTCGCCAAGGACCCCGCGCTGCCGGACTTCACCGCCGGCCGCGACCCGCACCCGTACGTCGACCTCGACGAACTGCACGCGATCTACCGCTCCTGGCGCACCATCGCCGACGCGTACGACGCGGTCTTCGTCGGCGAGGTGTGGCTGCCCGACACCGAGCGCTTCGTCCGCTACCTCCGTCCGGACGAACTCCACACCGCGTTCAACTTCAGCTTCCTGGCGTGCCCCTGGGACGCCGGCCGGCTGCGGGCCGCCATCGAGGCGACGCTCGCCGAGCACACGCCCGTCGGCGCACCCGCCACCTGGGTGCTCTGCAACCACGATGTGACCCGCACCGTCACCCGGTACGGGCGGAAGGCCACCGGATTCGACTTCGCGGCCAAGGAGTTCGGCACCCCGACCGACCACGGACTCGGCACCCGCAGGGCGCGCGCCGCGGCCCTGCTCTCGCTGGCCCTGCCCGGCTCCGCCTACCTCTATCAGGGCGAGGAACTGGGCCTGCCGGAGGCGGACGTACCGCTGGACCGGATCCAGGATCCGATGCACGCGCGCTCCGGCGGCAAGGATCCGGGGCGCGACGGCTGCCGGGTGCCGCTGCCGTGGACGGCGGACGCGCCGTACGCGGGGTTCGGCCCGGCCGCCGAACCGTGGCTGCCGCAGCCGGAGTTCTGGCCCTTGTACGCGGCCGACCTCCAGGCGGCCGACCCCGGCTCGATGCTCACGCTCTACCGGGAGGCCCTGCGGCTGCGGCGTACCGGACCCGGCTTCGGGGACGGGCCGATGAGCTGGCTGGAGTCGGCGCCGGGGGTGCTGTCCTTCGTACGGGACGGGGGCGCCGGGGCCGCGGACGACGGGGCCGGCGCCGGTTCCGGGACCGCCCTGATCTGCGTGGTCAACTTCTCGGCGGAGCCCGCGCCGTTGCCCCCGTACGCGGAGGTGCTGCTCACCAGCGGCCCACTGGCGGCGGGCCGCCTTCCCCAGGACACGGCAGTGTGGCTGCGCGCCGCCCCGTGAGGGGAGCACACCGCACGTTGCCGCCGGTCGACAGCGCACCGGCGGCAACGGGGAACGGGAGCGGCGCGGGTCAGGCCGCCACCTGGGGCTTCTCCTCCCGCGCCAGCCTGGCCGCCCGGGTCCTGGGGCCGAAGACCGCCAGGGCCACGGCGCCGAAGAGCCAGGTGCCGGCGATGAAGTAGAAGACGCTCTGGTAGCCGGAGCTGTTGTAGAGGGCCGCGATGATCAGCGGCCCGGCCGCGTTCGACAGCCGCCCCAGCCCGTACGAGACACCGGTGCCCAGGGAACGGCTGCGATCGTCGAAGACCTCGGGCGAGTACGCGTACCCCAGCGCGGTGTAACCCCGCTCGAAGAGGTTCACCAGGAAGCCGAACACCACGATCAGGATCGGGTCGAAGGTGAGCCCGTAGAGCAGACCGCAGACCGCGATGACCGTACCGAAGGCGACCAGACACCACTTGCGCTCGAACCGGTCGGTGACCAGGGAGGCCAGGAAGGAACCGAGCGGCGCGCCGACCGTCGTCAGGGCCACGTAGAACACCGACTTCTCGACGCTGAAGCCCTCCTTCGCCAGCAGGGTGGGCGCCCAACTGGAGTAGCCGAAGAAGCCGATGGTCTGGGTCACCCACACCACGGTGAGCAGCAGTGTCGGCGCGAGGTACTTCTTCCGCAGCAGCAGACGCAGGGTCGCCTTGGCGACCGGCTCCTCGTCGACCGGCGGCGCGGGCTCGGGCAGGGGGCCCTTCTCCGCGGTGGCCCCGGCCTCCAGCTCGGTCAGGATCGCGTCGGCCTCGGCGTGCCGGCCCCGGCTCTCCAGCCAGCGCGGGGACTCCTTGAGGCCGCGTGCGAAGAAGACGAAGAGCAGGCCGACCGCACCCCACAGGTAGACCAGCCGCCACGACCAGTCGCTGAGCGGCACCACCACACTGGCGATCAGGTTGGTGACGGGCGTGCCGCAGATGCCGATGACGATCGCGTACGCCTGGTACTTGCCGCGGACGGCGGCCGGATAGATCTCGTTGACGTAGATGACCGCCACCACGGTCATCGCGGACAGCCCGGCCGAGGTCAGCACCCGGAACACACCGAGGGAGACGATGTCCCAGGAGAAGACCGAGATGAACGAGAACACCCCGAAGAACACCGTGGTCATGGTGAGCGCCTTCTTGCGGCCCCACCGGTCGGCGATGCCGCTGGCGATGACGGAACCGAAGAACATGCCGACGAACGACAGCGAGGTGACGTAGGCCACCTGGTTCACGGTGACGCCCCACAGATTGATCAGCTTGGGCGCCGTGGTCGCGAAGCTGTTGATGTCCGCGAACTCGAAGAAGTAGGCGAAGGACACCACGAGCAGGGTGGTCCTGTGGAACCGGAAGACCGGCAATCGGTTCAGCCGGTTCAGCGCGTTGGAGTGGGACATGGGGGCCTCTGTCGGAGTGAGGAGAGGAAGAAGGAGTGGGGTGGACGGGGCGGACGGGGCCGGCCGGCAGCGGTGACAAGGTGGGGGGTGCGGTGCGGGGGTGGCCGTCAGCCGGTGGACCCGCCGGGCCAGTAGAGCCGCATCGGGTTGTCGGCCAGCAGCTTCCGCTGCTGCTCGGCGGTGACCGCGACCTGCGGTACGTAGTCGACGAGGAGTCCGTCGTCGGGCATGTGGCCGGTGAGGTTGGGGTGCGGCCAGTCGGTGCCCCACAGCACGTCGTCGGGGAACTCCTCGACGACCCGGCGGGCGAAGGGCACCACATCGGTGTACGCGTGCCGCTCGCCGTCGAGCGCCGGGGGACCGGTGACGCTCAGCCGCTCGGGGCAGCTCACCTTCACCCAGACGTCGTTGCGTTCGACGAAGCGCAGGAAGCGGCTGAACTCCGGTCCGCCGGCGGGCTCCGTGACCTCCGGCCGCCCCAGGTGGTCCACGACCAGGGGCGTGGGCAGCGAGCCGAAGAAACCCTCCAGCTCCGGCAGATCGGCGCTCTCGAAGTAGAGGACGACATGCCAGCCCAGCGGCGCGATCCGCCGTGCCACGGCGGCCAGTTCGTCCTGGGGCGCGGTGTTGACCAGCCGCTTCAGGAAGTTGAACCGTACGCCCCGTACCCCCGCCTCGTGGAGGCGGCGCACCTCGGCGTCGTCGATGTCCGGACGTACGGTGGCGATGCCCCGGGCCCGGCCGCCGGACGCCTGGACGGCGTCGACCATGGCGCTGTTGTCCGCGCCGTGGCAGGTGGCCTGCACGACGACGTTGCGGCTGACGCCGAGCCGGTCGCGCAGCGCGAAGAGCTGGTCCTTTCCGCCGTCGCAGGGCGTGTACTTCCGTTCGGCGGCGAACGGGAACCGGTCCTGGGGGCCGAACACATGGCAGTGGGTGTCGACGGTTCCCGGCGGGAGTGTGAAGGCGGGCCTGGACGGGTTCGGGTACCAGTCCAGCCAGCCGGGGGACTTGGGGGCGCGGGTGCTCATCGGAACTCCGGTCGTACGGGTGCGGGCGTGGATGCGGGCGGACGGAGAGGGGCCTGGGCTCTGTCTGACGAATAGCGCCGTCCGCCCGTAGGGCGGGGCGCTGGGCGTCCGGTGCGCTGCACTCGCTCCGTCTCGGCGCACTGAATTGCCCTTCGGATGCCGAGCGCGATCGCAAGGAGGAGGATCGGCGCTCTCGACGGCCCGGACGTACGTGGCCGACTCCGACAACGCGGCGAGCGTGCGTGCCAGGCGTCGCGTGGCAGGCGGGATTTGTCAGACAGAGCCTGGGCCGGGAGCCTCAGTCGAGGTAGCGGAGACCGGCTTCCCGGAGCGGCTCACGCATCGCGTACATGTCGAGACCGAGTTCCCCGGCCGCGAACCGCTGCCGCTTCCCCTCCTCGTTGGCCTCGCGGACCCGGGACGCCTCGGCGACCTCCCCGGCCCGCTCGGCCGGTACGACGACCACGCCGTCGACATCGGCGACCACCACGTCACCGGGCCGGACCAGCGCGTTGCCGCAGACGACCGGCACGTTGACCGAACCCAGGGTCGCCTTGACGGTGCCCTTCGCGTTGATGGCCCGGCTGAAGACGGGGAAGTCCATCTCCCGCAGCGCGTCCACATCGCGGCAGCCGCCGTCGATGACCAGACCGGCGCAGCCCCGGGCGCGGACCGACGTGGCCAGCAGCTCACCGAAGAACCCGTCCTCGGACTCGGTGGTGCACGCCGCGACCAGGACGTCACCCGGTTCGAGCTGCTCGGCCGCCACATGCAGCATCCAGTTGTCGCCGGGCTGGAGCAGGACGGTGACGGCCGTCCCGCGGAAGGCGGCGCCGGGGTAGACGGGCCTGAGGTACGGGCGCATCAGGCCGGTGCGGCCCATGGCCTCGTGGAGGGTGCTGACACCGAACGGCGCGAGCGCGTCGACATCCGCGCGCGGGGCCCTGGTGATGTTCCGGTGGACGACTCCGAGTGTGTTCACGATGTGCTGTTCCTTCCGCTCGGGTCAGCGTCCCTGCCGCTTCAGCAGGGCGTCGAGGCGTGGGTAGACGGTGCGCGCGTTGTGTTCGCAGAGGTCGGCCAGTGTCTCCGGGGGCAGCCCGGCGGCCTCCACATAGCGGCGGGTGTCGTCGAAGTGGTGGCCGGTCTCCGGGTCGACGCCGCGGACGGCGCCGATCATCTCCGAGGCGAAGAGGATGTTACGGGCGGGGACGACGTCGAGGAGCAGGTCGATGCCGGGCTGGTGGTAGACACAGGTGTCGAAGAAGACGTTGCCCAGCACATGCTCGTCGAGCGGCGGTTTGCCGAGCGCCGCCGCCAGCCCGCGGAAGCGTCCCCAGTGGTACGGGACGGCTCCGCCGCCGTGCGGAACGATGAGCCGCAGGCCGGGGAAGTCGGTGAAGAGATCGCCCTGGACGAGCTGCATGAACGCCGTGGTGTCGGCGTTGAGGTAGTGGGCGCCGGTGGTGTGGAACGCCTGGTTGACACTCGTACTCACGTGGACCATGGCGGGGATGTCGTACTCGGCCATCTTCTCGTAGACCGGGTACCACGAGCGGTCCGTCAGCGGGGGCGCCGTCCAGTGGCCGCCGGACGGGTCGGGGTTGAGGTTCAGGGCGACCGCCCCGTACTCCTCGACGGAGCGGACCAGCTCCGGGACGCAGGTGGCCGGGTCGGTACCGGGGGACTGGGGGAGCATCGCCGCGGGCGCGAAACGGTCCGGGTACAGCGCGCAGATCCGGGCGATCAGCTCGTTGCAGAGGGCCGCCCACCGGGCGGAGGCGCGGAAGTCACCGATGTGGTGGGCCATGAAGGACGCCCGCGGGGAGAAGACCGTCAGATCGATGCCGCGCTCGTCCATCAGCCGCAACTGATTGTCCTCGACGCTCCGGCGCAGCTCGTCGTCGCTGATCCGCAGATCGGCCGGGTCGGGGTCGAGCGCGGGATCGGTGAGTCCGGCGATCTGCCGGTTGCGCCACTCCTCCAGCGCCGGGGGCGCGGTGGTGTAGTGGCCGTGGCAGTCGATGATCATCGCTGCTCCTCCTGGGGCTGGTTCGGGTCGTTCGGGTCGTTCGGGTCGTTCGGGTGGATCAGGCGTGGTCGGGGTGGAGGGCACGGCGGGGGACCAGGACGTCGCCGGCCATGATCAGCCGCGCGGTGCGCACCAGGGCCGAGGTGGTCACGCGTCGCGGGGCGTCCGCGCTCAGGCCGAGTCGTACGGTGAACTCGCCGGCCGGATGTTCCACCGAGACGCTGACGTCGGTGCCGGGCGGGACGTCGGCCAGTCCGGCCGCGACCGATCCGTCGAGCACACAGGCGGTGGCCGCGGTGACGGCGGCGAGCACCCCGATCGACCCGTGGCAGACGTGCGGGATGAAGCTGCGGGTGGTGATCGTGCCGCCGCGCGCGGGCGGGGAGACCAGCGTCATCTTGGGGTAGTTCTTCGCGGTCACGTCCCCGAGCCCCATGAGCTCGCCGCAGACCAGCCGCAGCGCTTCCAGGCGCTCCTTGAGTTCGGTGTCGGCGTTCAGGGCCTCGGCGGACTCGTGGCCGGTGCGTCCCAGGTCCGCCGCGTCGACGATCACGAGGGGCTGCCCGTTGTCGACACAGGTGACGTCGACGGGGCCGACACCTGCGGCCTCCACCCGGTCTCGGACGTTCCCGGTGGGCAGCAGGCCGGAGCAGATGGAGCCCGCCGTGTCGAGAAAGCCGATGGTGACGGTCGCGGCGGTGCCCGGCACGCCGTCGATGGCGGTGTCGCCCGCGTACGCGACGTACCGGCCGGCCGGTATGCGGTCCCCGGGCGACGCGGCCGGCGGCGTACGGATGGAGATCTCGGCGACCAGTCCGGTGTTACGGGTGAGGACGCGGGCCGTCGTGGTGTCGCCGTCCGGGACCAGCAGGCCGGACTCGACGGCGAAGGGGACCACGGCCGCGAGCATGTTGCCGCAGTTCGCCGTGGTGTCGACGAGATCGCTGCCTGGCTGCACCTGCGCGAACGTGAAGTCGAGGTCGACGTCCGGCCGGGTGCCGGGGCCGACGACGCCGACCTTGCTCGTCAGGGGGTTCGCCCCGCCCAGCCCGTCGATCTGGCGCGGGTCGGGTGATCCCATGGCCGCCAGGAGTACGGCGTCCCGGGCGGCGCGGTCCGCGGGCAGGTCGGCGGAGCGGAAGAACGGTCCGCGTGAGGTGCCGCCGCGCATGAACCAGCAGGGGACGGCCACCTGGTCGCCGGGTGTCCGGGGGCCGGGCTCGGGGGCGGCTTCGGCCGCCGTGGGCTGCGTCATCGCATTCCCTCCGTACGATTTCGCTCGCCAACTTAACCGTCGACCAGATTGTTGACAATATGCTTGACGAAAAAGTTTCCGGCGTTGTTCACGTGGCTCATGACGCCCCATAGACTGCGGTGCGACGGAGATCGACGGTGGACCGGGGAGGCGGTAGGGGTGGCGCAGAAGCAGGTCACCGGGCAGGCGGGCCGGAGTGTGGTCGGCACGGGGATCCGGGCGGCGCTGGCCACCGGGGACATGGTCCCCGGGCAGCGGCTCATCGAGCAGGAGCTGTCCGAGACGTTCGGGGCCACACGTAGTTCGGTCCGCGAAGCGCTGCAGGACCTCGCCGCCGAGGGGCTCGTCGAGCTGATCCCGCGCCGGGGCGCCCGCGTCCGGGTGATCCCGGTGGAGGAGGCCGTCCAGATCACGGAGTGCCGGGCCTCGCTGGAGGGGTTGTGCGCCCGGCGCGCCGCCGAGCGGGCCACGCCGCGCCACCACGAGCGGTTGCTGGAGATCGGCGCGGCGATGCGCGCGGCGGTGGCCGGCGGTGAACTCGACACCTACTCGGGGCTCAACCGGCGCCTCCACGACCTGGTCGCCGAGGTGAGCGGGCAGGACGTCGCGAAGACGCTGCTGGAACGGCTGAACGGGCAGATGGTCCGCTACCAGTTCCGGCTCGCCCTGCGGCCGGGCCGCCCGAGCCGGTCGCTGCCCCAGCACCTGGCGATCATCGACGCGATCGTGGCCGGCGACCCCGAGGCGGCGGAAGCGGCGGCGAGGGCGCACCTCGACAGCGTCATCGAGGAACTGGGAGCCACCCCGGACCGGGGCGGCGAGGGGGCCCGTACCGCTTGAGGGGCAGGCGCGGCCGGCACCGGGGCCCGTCCGGAGCGGCTGTCAGGAACGGGGCCCGTGCGGACGGGCCCCGGTGCCGAGTGGCCGTCAGGGACGCCGTGGCGGCCGTCCGCTGCCGCTCACGACCGGCTGGCGGTCCCGCACTCGGTGTCGCCGGCCTCCCGCATGTGCGCGTCCATCGACGTGCTCCGGTCGTAGGGGTCGACCTCGGGGCCGCTCCCCGAGGCCGTGCGGTCGGTGCCGAACGCGGGGGTGAAGTAGCCGGTGGAGGCGGAGCAGCCGCCGTTGGTGGTGTCCACCTTGTAGGAGGTGAGGGAGAAGGTCCCCGGCTCGATGACCACCTTCTCCGGGTCGTCCCAGCTCATCACCGTCTCGCGGCGCACGATGGTCCGTGCGACCTCGTCGCTTCCGGCGGCGGCGCGTACGACCGGGTAGACATAGGTGACGTCGGCGGTCACCTCGACCGCGCCGCGCTCGCCCTCCCGGTACGTGATCCGCCCCTGCGTCTTGACCACGTCCCCGACGAGCCGCACCTCCGTCTTGGCGAAACGGCTGAACAGCAGCAGGGGATCGTTCTCCCGGCCGGGCTCCCGGAAGGCGGCCGACAGGTAGTCCTGGACGTCCTTCTGATGGGGATTGAGCAGCGCGATCGCCTTCACCGGACGCTCCCCGCGCAGCACCCCGGCGTCCAGAGCGGACGCGGCGAGGAAGTCCCGGCTCCGGCCGAGGGCCCGCGCGACCTCTTCCTCGCTCATCCAGCCGGTCGCCCGTGCCTCGGGCAGATGGACGGCCGCCATCCCGTCCCCCCAACGGGCCGCGGGTGAACCCCTGAACGGCTCCTCCAGGGTGGGCCGTTGGACTGCCGCCTCCGTCGCCGGCGGATGGTCGGGGCGCTCCGACTCCGCGGCGAGCGGTGTGTTCCCGCCGTCTCCGCCGCCGAACCAGCCGGCCACCCGCCCCGGCATCAGCGACACGACCAGCAGGGCGACCGCGACGAACAGGCCGACGGCGTACCAGGTCATGCCCCGTCGCCGCCGGGCCGGCCGATAGGTCCGCCAGCCCTCCGGCGGGCCGGGCTCCTCCCGCAGCCGCCGCGTCACCATCCGGGCCCGCGCCGAAGGCTCCTTCGGCGCGTCCTGTGTCCCGGCCCCGGCGTCGCGCAGGAAACGCTCCCACTCCTCGTCCGGTATGGACCCCTCGTCCTTGGTCATGCTGCGGCCCCGCCCCATCTCGCATGCCCGGTCACGCCTGAGTACCGGTCGGCATCCCCGCATCATCACACAGCCCACCGACACCGCCGGGAACCCCAAGTCCGGCAGCCCCGCCGGGAGTCAGACGCCTCGGTCCGGGTGGCGTTCCGGCGGGCCGTGGTAGCCCGCGAGGAGCTGCCGGGGCAGCGGCCCCTTGATGCGCGCCCCGTTCTCCGTCTCCTCCCAGGCGTGGGCGAGGATGCCCACGCTGCGGGAGAGGACGAACAGGCCCCGGCCGAGCTGGGGCGGGAAGCCGAGTTCCGCGTAGATGATCGCGGTGGCCCCGTCGATGTTCATGGGTACGGGGCGCTCCCGGCCCGCGGCGAGCGCCGACTCCAGCGCCAGCCCGGCGTCCAGGGCCCGGCCGGGGATCTCACCGGCGTCGACGGCCTCCCGTACCAGCGCGAGCAGGGGGTCCCGCCGGGGGTCCCGGGGGTGGAAGCGGTGGCCGAACCCGGGGATGTAGGCGCGGCGACCGCGGTATTCGGCGACGACGGCGGAGGCGTCCTCGCCGTCGGTCACCCGGCGCAGCACCTCCATGCACTGCTGCCCCGCTCCGCCGTGGACGTCCCCGAGCAGGCCCGTCCCGGTGGCGACGGCGCTGTTCAGCCCGACGCCGCAGGTCGCCGCCATACGCGCCGCCGCGATCGACGGGGCCTGCGGTCCGTGGTCGACGGCGGCGACCAACGCGGCCTCCAGCAGGCGCCCTTGGAGGGGAGTGGGCAGTTCGCCGCGGAGCATGAGCCAGATCTGTTCGGCGAAGGTGACCCGGCCGATCAGTTCCTCGACCGGGTAGCCGCGCAGCCGGATCTCGCCGGGCTGGATCTCGCTGACCGCCGTGGACCACCAGTCGGTCACGGTGCGTTCGGCGATCATCGCCTCGCCCCTGTCCGCGGTGTCAGGCGCCGGTTCGCCGCTCGCCGGTAGGGCTGTGCCGGTCACACCGCACCGCCTTCGCGCAGCGCGGTGATCTCCGCCGGGGTGTAGCCGAGTTCCGCCAGTACCGTGTCGGTGTGTTCGCCCAGCAGCGGTGGAGGGGAAGGGGCCGCGGCCGGTTCGTCGTCCACGCGCACCGGGCTGCCGAGGACGTGCAGGGAGCGCTCGCGTCCGTCGGGGAAGGGGAGATCGTGGACGAAGCCGCGTGCGGCCAGGTGGTCCAGGCCCAGGGCGTCCGGCACCGACAGCACGCGCGCCGCCGGGACCCCGGCGTCGGAGAGGATCTCCTCCCACCGCGCCGCCGGCCGGGCGGCGAGCCCCGCCTCGATCTCGTCGCGCAGGGCGTCGCGGTGTGTCTTGCGGTCGGCGGGATGCGTGAAGCGCGGGTCGGTCGTCAGGTCCTCACGTCCGATCAGCCGGCACAGGGTGGTGAACTGCTGCTGCCGGTTGGCGGCGATGTTGAGGTGGCCGTCGGCGGTACGGAAGGTGCCCGACGGGGCCGCCGTGAAGTTCTCGTTGCCCATGGGCTGGGGCACGCGTCCGCTGATCAGGTAGTTGGACGTGACCCACCCCATGGCGGTGAGCGCGGACTCCAGCATCGACACATCGACGAAGGCGCCCTCCCCGGTGCGGCCACGGCGTACGAGCGCGGCCGCGACCGCGTAGGCCGCCGCCATGCCGCCGAGTGTGTCGGCGACGGGGAACCCGGCCCGCAGCGGAGCGGTCCCCGGGGTGCCGGTGACGCTCATCATCCCGCTGAGGCCCTGGATGATCTGGTCGTACGCCGGGCGGTCCCGCAGGGGGCCCGTCTGCCCGAAGCCGGAGATCGCGCAGTAGACGAGCCGGGGGTTCTCGGCGCTCAGCGTCTTCCAGCCGACGCCGAGCCGGTCCATCACACCGGGGCGGAAGTTCTCCAGCAGGACGTCCGCGTCGCGGACCGCGCGCAGCAGTGCCTCGCGCCCGTCCGGGTCCTTCAGGTTGAGGGTGAGTGAGCGCTTGCCGGCGTTCTGCGCCAGGAAGGAAGCTCCGAGCAGTTCTTCCCCGAGCGCGCGGTCCGCGCCCAACTGGCGTGCGAGATCGCCGGATTCGGGCATCTCGACCTTGATGACGTCAGCGCCTTGCAGCGCGAGCTGATATCCGGCGAAGGGGCCGGCGAGGACGTTGGTCAGATCGAGGACCCGTACGCCCTCCAGGAGGGGGGTCGTCATCAGGCGGTGCCTCCGATGCAGTCGAGCGCGGTGAGAGCGCGTGCGGTGTCCAGCAGTGCCGGGGTGAAACCGGCGATGGCCCCGTCGGTGAAGCGGGTGGTCGGGCCGCCCAGCGCGACCGCCGCGGTCAGGCGGCCCGACGCGGCGGCGAACACGGGGGCCGCGACACCGGAGACGCCGGGCTCCCGTTCGCCGTGGCTGACGGCCATGCCGTCCTCGGCGGCCTTCCGGGTGTGCTCCCAGAGCTGTTCGTCCCGGTCGTCGTCGGGTGCGCGGGAGGCCACCGCGGTGATGTCGGCGCGGTCCGCTTGGGAGAGGAGGACGTGGCTCGCGGCCCCCGACCACAGTGGCATCTCCGCCCCGATGCGGACGATGTGGCGCAGGGTGCGGGTGCCTTCGTGGCGGGCGACGCAGACACGGGTGTTCTGCTGGCGGACGTAGACCGAGGCCGTTTCGCCCCCGCTCGCCTCGCTCAGTTCGGCGAGGCGGCGCAGCGCCTCCTCCGGCAACCGCCAGGTCCGGCCGGCCAGTTCCGCCCATCTCAGGAGTCCGGTGCCGGGAACGAGATGGCCGTCCCCCCGGCTCCAGAGCAGGCCGCACTGTTCCAGGGTGTGGACCAGCCGCACGACGGTGGTCTTCGGCAGTCCGGTCGCGTCGACCAGTTCGCGTACGGGCCGGCTGGGGTGCTCGGCGTCGAAGAGGGCGAGCAGGTCCACCGCGCGCTGCACGCTGCGGACCCCGCCGGTGTCGGATTCGGGCATGCCGTTTCCCTCGTGTCTCGGTGTCTCGACCGTCCGGGTGTCCCGACACGCGGCGAGGCGGACACCTCGCCGGTGAGTGGGCCGCGCCATCACACCATGAAACCATCCAGTGGAACAAGTGAACCACCTGGTGGTTCGCCCTTGGTGCGGTGCGAGGGCGCGCGCCCGGCGTCGGGTCAGGTGATGTGGGCGATGATGTGGTCGGCGGCCTCGGTCGCCATACGGCGCAGGGCCTGCGCGGTCTGCGCGCCGGTGTGCGGGGTGATGACGACCGACGGCTCGCCGCGCAGAGGGTGGTCGGACGGGAGCGGTTCGACGGCCGTGACGTCGAGGCCGGCACCCGCCAGATGCCCCTGCCGGACTGCCGTGAGCAGCGCCGACTCGTCGAGAATGCCCCCACGCGAGGTGTTCACCACCACCGCGCCCTCGGGCAGCGCCAGCAGCTCCGGCAGACCGATGAGATGACGGGTCTCCTCGACCAGCGGAACATGCAGGCTGAGGTTCTCGGACAGGGACAACAGCGTGGGGAGGTCCACGGGTTCGACACCGGCGTCCGTCATGACGGACCCGGGCACCATCGGGTCGTGGGCCAGGACCCGCATCCCGAAGCCCTGGCCGGCGATCGCGGCGAGCTCGCGGGCGATGCGGCCGAAGCCGACGAGCCCGAGCGTCGCGCCACCCAGCTCCCGGCCCTGGATCGCGGCGCGGGTGTCCCCCTCGTCGCGGACCGCGATGCCGATGCCCCGGCGCACCGCGAGCAGCAGCGCCACGGCGTGCTCGGCGACGGACCGGCTGTTGGCGGTCGGGGTCGTGGTGACGGTGATCCCCAACTCCCGCGCGGTGTCGAGGTCCACGGTGTCGAGACCGACGCCGTGCCGTGCCACGACGCGCAGGCGGGGCGCGCGGCGCATCATGGCGCCGTCGACACGTTCCGTACGCAGCAGAATGGCGGTGACCCGGTCGCCGACCTGGTCGAACGTGACGCCCTCGGGGCCGTATCCGGGACACACCTCGGCGTGCGGGCGCAGCCGGGCCAGAGCGTCGTCGTGGACCGGCCGGGGTATCCAGACGAGCGGGCGGTCAGCCACGGGGCACCAGCCGCTGGTTGGCCGCGCGGCGCTCGGCCTCGCCCTCGATGAGCTGGTGCGTCCGTGCGACGACGTCGTCGGCCTGCCCGGCCGGGACGACCGCCACGCCGTCGTCGTCACCGAGCACCCAGTCCCCGGGGCTGACCGGGACACCGCCGACGGCGACCGGGACGGCCGTGCGGTACGGACCGGTCTTCCACGGTCCCGCCGGCGTGACGGCGCGGGCGAACACCGGGACGCCGAGCCGCGCCAGCTCGACGACGTCCCGGGCGGCGCCGTCGAGTACGATCCCGCCGATCTCCAGCGCCTTCGCCTTCTGCACCACCAGCTCACCGATCAGCGCGCGGGTCGTGTCCCCGCCCCCGTTGACGACGAGCACCTCCCCGCGCCGGATCGTCTCGAACGCGGCGTGCAGGCCTTTGTTGTCACCCGGCCGTGTCCACACGGTGAACGCGGGTCCGGACAGGACCGCACCCGGCCACAGCGGGCGGATGCCGTCGGCGACGCCGAACCGGTCCATCGCGTCGGACACGGTGGCGACGGGGAGCGCCCCGGGAGGCGGATAGTTGTGCACGGTTCTCCTTCGGTGAGGTCAGTACAGTGCGGGCGGCAGACCGGTCCTGGCGATGTCCTCGGCGCAGCGGCGGACCGCGTGCACGAAGCCGGGGATCTTCTCCTCGGTGAACCGCACGGTGGGGCCGCCGACGGCGAGTACCGGCGGGCGGGCGGGGGCGCCGCCGCCGGGGAACGGGACGGGGACCGCCAAGCCGCTGTTGCCCGGTTCGCGCTCGCCGTGGGTGACGCACCAGCCCCGCTCGGCCGCGGCCCGCGTCCCGGCCCGCAGCGCCTCGGCGTCACCGCCCCACTCCGCGGCGATGCGCGCGACGAGCAGCTCCCGCTCCGCGGGCGGTTCGAGGCTGAGCAGGACGTACGCGGCGGACCCCACGGACATCGTCAACGCGTCGCCGGGCTCCACCACATGGCGCAGGGTGCTGGGGCTGGGGGCCTGGCCGACCACGACGCGCCGCGTGCCCTGCCGTACGTACAGGCTCACCGTCTCTCCGGTCTCGGCGGCGAGGGCCCGCATCCGTGCCAGTGAGGCGGGCGGAACCGTCCAGGCCGTGTCGGCGAAGGCGGCGAAGGCGATCAGGCTGGTGCCGACCCGGACCCGCCCGTCCGCCCCGGACTCCACCAGCCCTTCCCCGGCCAGCGTCTCCACCAGCCGCAGGACGGTGGTCCTCGGCAGGCCCGTCTCGCGGACGAGGTCGGTCAGCGTGAGCGACATGCGTTCCGGGGTGAACGCGCGCAGCACCTGCCACGCCCGGCTCACGGCCCGGATGCCGCCACCGTCGGTCGTCGGGGACATCGGTTTCCCTTCTTTGTCGTGCCGTCTCCATTGCTTCGTCCCGCAGATGATGTTTACCATCTGGCGGTCATTAATATCCACCAGATGGACACGTTGGGGTAACGCCACCGGCCATCACAGACAGCTCGGTACGAGATCACAAGGGAGTGGTCGTGCAGAGGAAACGTTTCATGCTCGGCGTCGCCGGTGCCCTGAGCACCGCGGTGCTCGCCGGGGCAGCCGCCGTGGACGCCAGCAACTCCACCTCGGGCGCCACTCCGAGGTCGAAGCTGACCGTCACGGCCCCGGCCGCGCCAGGCGGAGGCTGGGACCTCGCGTCACGCGAGTTCCAGCAGTCCCTGCGGGCCGGTTCGATCGTCAACAACGTGCAGGTCGTCAACGTGCCAGGCGCCGGCGGCACCATCGGGCTCGGACAGTTCGTCGAACTCGGCAAGGACCCGACACGGCTGATGATGACCGGCACCGTGATGGAAGGCGCCATCACGGTCAACAAGTCGCGTGTGGACCTGGAGAACACCACACCGATCGCCCGGCTCGCCGAGGACTACCAGGTCTTCATCGTCCCCGCGGACTCCCCGTACCGGACGCTGAAGGACTTCATGGCGGCCTGGAAGAAGAATCCGCGCAGCCACGCCGTCGGCGGCGGCGGACTCGGCGGCACCGACCACCTGCTCGCCGGACTCGCCGCGCGGGAGGCCGGCATCGATCCGAAGGACGTCAACTACATCTCGTTCGCGGGCGGCGGCGAGGTGCTCACGGCGCTGCTGTCGAACACCGTCGAACTCGGGGTCAGCAGCTACAACGACTTCCGCGACCAGATCGAGGCGGGCAACCTGCGGGCACTGGCGGTCTCGGCCGACACGCCCGTGCCCGGCATCGACACCCCCACCTTCATCGAGCAGGGCGTCGAGGTGTCGCTGCCCAACTGGCGCGGCCTGGTCGCCCCGCCCGGCATCAGCGACGCGCAGCGCAAGGAACTGACGGACATCGTCACCGAGGCGACCCGTACCCCCGAGTGGGAGGACGCGCTCTCCCGCAACAAGTGGGTGGAAAGCCTCCTGACCGGTGACGAGTTCGCCGACTTCATCCGCCAGGACCAGGCGAGGGTGAACACGATCATCGAGGAGCTGGGTCTGTGACCACCCACCCCGCGCCGGCGGACACCACCCCCGCGGACACCCACCCGGCGGACACCGGCCCGGCCGCCTTCCTGCGCCGACGCACCGGCCTGGTCGTTCCGCTGCTGCTGCTCGTCACCGGCATCGTGCTGGGCGCCGGAACACTCACCATGGACGTACCGGCCAACGTCGCCTCGCCGGGACCGCGGATGTTCCCCACCGTGGTCGCCGTCGCGTGCCTCGTCTTCGCCGTCCTCCTGGGCGTCGACGTACTGCGCCGCCCCGAGCCCGAGCGGGCCGCCGCTCCGGCGGACGGAGTCGCCGCACGGGCCGCCGACGCCGTCACTCCGCTCACTCCCGCCGCTGAAACCGCGGCCGGCGACACCGACCCGGCGGTCCGGATCCGCAGCAACCACCGGGCGCTGGCCGGACTGGTCGGTACGATCACGGCCTTCATCGCCCTGCTCGTCCCCCTCGGCTGGCTGCTCTCCGGCGCGCTGCTGTTCTGGGGCGTCGCCCGTGCCCTCGGCAGCCGGCGGACGGTGTTCGACATCTTCCTGTCGATCGCCATCTCGTCCACCGTCCAACTGGCCTTCTCCGCGGGGCTGGGCCTCAACCTTCCCCCGGGTGTCCTGGCAGGAGTTCTCTGATGGAATCACTGAGCAACCTCGGTGACGGGTTCCTCACGATCCTGACACCCATGAACATGCTGTGGGTGCTCGTCGGCGCCCTGCTGGGCACGGCCGTCGGCGTACTGCCCGGCCTCGGTTCGGCGATGGCGGTGGCGCTGCTGCTGCCCGTGACCTTCTCGCTCGACCCCATCGGCGCGTTCATCATGTTCGCCGGCGTCCTGTTCGGCGGCCTCTTCGGCGACTCGACCGCCGGAATCCTGATGAACACCCCGGGCAACAGCACCGCGATCGCCGGGTCCATCGAAGGCCACCGGATGGCGAAGTCCGGGCGCGCGGCCCAGGCCCTCGCGACCGCCGCCATCGGCGCGTTCATCGGCGGCATCCTCTCCTCCGTGCTCGTCGTGTTCTTCGCCCCCTCGCTGGCCGAACTCGCCACGCTCTTCGGCCCCGCCGAATACCTCGCGCTCGCCGTGTTCGCGTTCGTCGCGATCTCGGCCGTGGTGAGCGACTCGATCCTGCGCGGTCTGGCCGCCCTGGTCATCGGCCTCGCGATCGCCCTGGTCGGCGTCGACGGCATGTCCGGCGCCGCACGCTTCACCGGAGGACTCCCGGAGCTGTTCGACGGCATCAACATCGTGGTCATCACCGTGGGCCTGCTCGCGCTCGGTGAAGTCATCTCCGTCGCCGCGCGGCGCGGAACCCAGGAGGACCTGCGCGTCATGCCGTCCACCGGCCGGCTGTGGCTCTCCCGCGGGGAGTTGCGCCAGGCGATGCCCGCCTGGCTGCGCGGCACCGCGATCGGCGTCCCCTTCGGGATCATCCCCGTCGGCGGATCCGAGGTGCCCACCTTCCTGTCCTACGGCACCGAACGCAGGCTCGGATCACGCCGCAGCGACTCCATGTTCGGCAAGGGCGCCATCCAGGGCGTCGCCGGCCCTGAAGCGGCGGGCAACGCCACCGCGGGCACCGCGATGGGGGCCCTGCTCGCCCTGGGCCTGCCCACCTCCGCGACCGCCGCCGTAATGCTGGCCGCGTTCCGTCAGTACGGCCTCCAGCCCGGCCCGCTGCTCTTCGAGCGGGCGAGCGAGCTCGTATGGGCCCTGCTGGCGAGCTTCTTCATCGCCATGGTCGTGCTGCTCGTACTCAACCTGCCCTTCGCGCCGCTGTGGGCGAAGCTCCTCAAGGTCCCCCGCCACTACCTCTACAGCGGCATCACCGTCTTCGCCATGCTCGGCGTCTACGCGACCAGCAGTAAAATCCTCGACCTCGTCCTCGTCCTGGCCATCGGACTGCTCGGCTTCGCCATGCGCCGCTACGGGCTGCCCGTCGCCCCGGTCCTCATCGCCGTCATCCTCGGCCCCCTCGCCGAAACCGAGTTCCGCCGCGCGATGGCGGTCAGCGAGGGCGACCCCACGACGCTGGTCTCCAGCCCCATCACCATCACCCTCTACCTGGTCCTCGCCCTCGGCATCGCCGGCCTGCTCATTCAGCGCACCCGCGCCGCCCGGCGATGACTATGCGGGCAGAGGCCGGTCGTCGACGACGTGCTTCATGACCAAGGTGGAGGTCAGGCGCTGGACACCGGGCAGTCCGGCCAACTGCTCGTCGTAGAGCCGCTGGTAGGCGGCGAGGTCGGTGGTCGCCACGCGCAGGAGGTAGTCGGGTTCACCGAAGAGGCGCTGGGCCTGGATGACATGGGGGAGGGCGGTGACGGCCTCCTCGAAGGCCGTGACGGTGTCGGGGCTCTCCCAGCGCAGCGTGGCGAAGACGAGGGCTTCGAAGTTCAGACCGACGGCGGCCGGATCGACGACCGCGCGGTAGCCGCGGATGGCACCCGCGCGTTCGAGGTCGCGCAGGCGGCGGTGGCAGGGCGAGACGCTGAGCCGCACGCGAGCGGCCAGCTCGGTGACCGTCAGACGGCCGTCCAACTGGAGCTCGGTGAGAATCTTGCGGTCCATGGCATCCATGAAGAAGATTCTCCCCCAAACAACGGGATCATGAGGTAAGAACGCAAACATATTCGGGCATATTCGACCTAATCTTCCCTCTCAGGGCGAGAAACATGAGAGGGAACGATCGATGGACACGACAACACTGGCGGCCTTCCTGGCAGTGGACCTGCTGCTGGTGTGCACCCCCGGCGCGGACTGGGCCTACGCGATCTCGGCCGGTCTGCGGGACCGGTCGGTCGTGCCGGCGGTCGCCGGGCTGATAGCCGGGTACGCCGGGTACACGCTCCTCGCGGTGGCCGGCCTGGTGGTGATCGTGGCGAGCTCACCGGCCGCGCTCACCGCGCTGACCGTCGCCGGGGCCGGCTACCTGATGTGGCTGGGCTGGGGGGCGCTGAGCCGGCCCGCCCCGTTGACGGCCGCCGGGGAGGCCATGGGCTCCTCCCGGACGCGGATCATGCTCAAGGGAGCCGGGATCAGCGGCCTGAACCCCAAGGCGCTGCTGCTGTACTTCTCGCTGTTCCCGCAGTTCATCGATGCCGGCGAGGGCTGGCCGATCGCCGCGCAGACCGGCCTGCTCGGCGCGCTCCACATGACGGCCTGCGCCGTGGTCTACGTCGGCGTCGGCGTCCTCGCCCGCACCGTCCTGAGGGCCAGGCCCTCGGCGGCGCGGGCCGTCACCCGGGTCTCCGGTGCCATGATGATCGGCATCGGCGGGTTCCTGCTGGTGGAACGCCTGGCCGGCCGGTAACTCCGCCCCATACCGTTGGCGGGGCGTGCATCCCGTCGAAGGGCAGAGACGCCGAAGGAGAGAGACGTGGAAGACCCGACGCGGCAGGAACAGGCCGGACCCGCGGTCCGCGCGCGCATCGAGGAGAGCTTCGGACGCCAGGGTCTCATGGCCCACCTCGGCGCTCGGCTCACCCACATCGGGACCGGCCGCGTACACATCGTGCTTCCGGCCCGTCCCGAGGTGACCCAGCAGCACGGTTACGTCCACGCCGGCGCCACCAGCGCCATCGCGGACAGCGCCGGCGGCTACGCGGCGCTCACCCTGTTCCCCGAGGACTGCGAGGTGCTCACGGTCGAGTACAAGATCAACCTCCTCGCGCCCGCCGCCGGTGACCGTGTGGAGGCGGTCGGGACGGTCCTGAGGTCCGGACGCACGCTGACCGTGTGCCAGTTGGAGGTGTACGGCGTCCGGGACCACGGCGAGCGGAAGCTCGTCGCGAACGGCCAGCAGACACTGATCCGCGTCGACGGCCCGCGCCGGTGAGGCCGCGGCCCGTCCTCGGCAGGACGGTCCACGACCTCACGCCGAAGGACGGGCCGGCCTCACGCCGGGCCGGCCTCGCGCCGAAGTGCGGGCCGGGCTCACCAGTCGTGTACGGAGCCGTCCTGGAGCCGGTTGACCGGCAGGTACGCGGCCTCGTACGGGTGCGCGGCGGCCAGTTCCTCGTTCAGCTCCACTCCGATTCCCGGCGTCTCCCCCGGGTGGAGGTGCCCGTCGGTGAAGGTGTAGGCGTGCGGGAACACCTCATGGGTCAGCGGTGTGTGCCCCGCGTACTCCTGGATGCCGAAGTTGTGCACCGCCAGGTCGAGATGGACGGCCGCGGCCATGCCGACCGGCGAGATGTCCTCCGGGCCGTGGATGGCGCTCTTGATCTGGTACTGCGCGGCGAAGTCGAAGAGCTTCCGCAGCGGGGAGACGCCGCCGAAGTGCGTGACGGCCGAGCGTACGTAGTCGATGAGCTGCTCGCCGATGAGCGTCTGATAGTCGTACACGGTGTTGAAGACCTCGCCGATCGCGAGGGGCGTGGTGGTGTGGCGCCGGACCAGCCGAAGGGCCTCCTGGTTCTCGGCGGGGGTGCAGTCCTCAAGCCAGAAGAGACGGTAGGGCTCAAGGTCCTTGCCGAGCTGGGCCGCCTGTGCGGGGGTGAGCCGGTGGTGCGCGTCGTGGAGCAGGGGCAGCTCGGGCCCGAACTCGCCCCGCACCGCCTCGAACACCGTGGGGATGTGGCGCAGGTAGGCGGCGGTGTCCCAGTCCTCGACCACGGGGCGGGCCTGCTGGTGGGCGGCGGCCTCGGTGCGGTCGGGGCTGCTGTGTACGCCGTACACGGTCTTCAGCCCCGGTATGCCCGTCTGGACCCGGATCGCGGGATACCCCTCGGACAGGCGGGCGCGGATCGAGTCGAACAGCTCGGGAACGTCCCTCCCGTCGGCGTGTCCGTACGTTCCCACGCGCTCCCGGCTCGCGCCGCCGAGCAGTTGGTACAGGGGAAGGCCGGCGGCCTTCGCCTTGATGTCCCACAGCGCGACGTCGACCGCGGCGATCGCGGCCATCGTCACGGGCCCGCGGCGCCAGTAGGCGCCGCGGTACAGCGACTGCCAGGTGTCCTCGACGCGGTGCGGGTCGGTGCCGATGAGCAGGGGGGCCACGTGGTCCCGCAGATACGAGGCGACGGCCAGTTCACGCCCGTTGAGGGTGGCGTCCCCGAGGCCGGAGAGGCCCTCGTCGGTCGTGATCTTCAGGGTGACGAAGTTACGGCCGGGGCTGGTGACGACGACCTTCGCGTCGACGATCTTCATGAATACGTTCTTCCTGAGCTGTGTGGTGCGGACGGTGAACGGTGGGGCAGGACGGGGCGGTACGGGGGAGGGGTCAGCCCTTCGAGGCGCCTGAGGTCAACCCCGCCACCAGGTATTTCTGTCCGAGGACGGCGGCGAGGAGGACCGGCACCGTGATGAGGCCGGCGGCGGCCATCAGGCCGCCCCAGTCGGTGCTCGCGTAGGAGATGAAGTTGAACAGCGCCACGGGCACCGTCTGCGTGTGTTCGTCGGCGAAGATCAGCGCGAACATGAAGTTGTTCCAGCTGAAGACGAAGGCCAGCAGGGACGCCGTGGCGGTGCCCGGCGCGGCCAGCGGCAGAGTGATGCGCCGGAACGCGCCGAACGCGGACAGCCCGTCCGTGCGCGCCGCCTCTTCGAGTTCGACCGGCAGCCCCTCGAAGAAACTGATCATGATCCAGAGGATCAGCGGGACCGAGACGAACATATGACTGAGGATCAGCACGGTGTAGGAGCCCACCAGGCCCGCCTGTGCGAACAGGTAGTACCAGGGGACCAGCAGGGAGACCGCCGGAACGATGCGCGCGACCAGGATGAGGGAGCCGGTACGGCGCATCCTGAACCGTCCCACGGCCCAGGCGGCCGGTACGGCGATGAGCGCGGAGAGCGCGGTGGACACCACGCCGACGAGCAGGGAGTTGCCCATCGGCCGCAGGATCTGCCCCGTTCCGAGGACGTTGCGGAAGTTGTCGAGGGTGGGGGAGAACCACAGGCCGACGGTCGGGTCGGTCACCTGGACGTTCGTCTTGAAGGCGGCGGCGAACATCCAGATGACCGGCAGCGCGAAGACGAGTGTCACGACGGCGATGGCGACGCCCCGCAGCCAGGACCCGTAACGGCGCCGGCGGGCGGCCCGTGACGGGCCGGGGCCACCGCGGGGAGCGGCGGTGCCGGTGCTCCGTACGGAGGAGAAGGCGGCGGCGGGGCTCATGCGGTCTTCCTTCCGGTACGGCGGCGGAGCAGGACCACGACGCCGATGATGAAGAGCGTGAACAGGGCCAGGACCGCCGACGCGAGCCCGTACTCCTGGTAGTCGAAGGTCAGGCCGTAGGCGTAGACGTTGAGGGTCTCCGCCTCGAAGTCGGAACCTCCGCCCGCCCCCTTCGTCGCGTACAGGACGTCGAACGTCTTGAGCGCGTCCACGGCGCGCAGCACCAGGGCGGTGGCGAGCGTCGGGCCGAGCATCGGCAGGATGACGTGCCGGAACCGCTGCCAGCCGTTGGCCCCGTCGACCAGGGACGCCTCTTCCGGCTCCTCGGGGAGGGTCGTCAGCCCGGCGAGCAGGAGCAGCGTCATCATCGGTGTCCACTGCCATACGTCGATGAGCATCAGGGTCGGCAGGGACTGGCTCACCGAGCCGAGGAACTCCTGCGGGGGCAGCCCGAGCGAGGTGAGCAGATGGTTCGCGATGCCGTTGCTCGGGTCGAGGATGAGCAGCCACAGGATGCCGATCGCGACCGGCGTGGTGAGCAACGGGATGATGAGGACCGTACGTACCCAGCGCATGGCGCGGAACGGCTTGCGCATGAGCATCGCGAGGGCCAGGCCCAGCACGGTCTCCACCAGTACGGCGCCCACGGTGAAGATCACCGTGCGCTGCGCGGCGGGCCAGAAACGGCGGGAGTCGCCGAGGGATTCGGAGAAGTTCTGGAGGCCGACGTAGTTCTTGTCGGCGTTCACCGCGCCGAAGGCGTCGGTGAAACCGAGGTTGAGTGTGAAGGCCAGCGGAAAGACGATCATCAGGCCGACGAAGGCGAGCGCCGGTGCGAGCATCGCCCACCTGAGACGCCGGTTGGCCTGCTCGAAGGTCCGGGCCGCGCGCGGGCGGGACCCCCGGGCGGGCGGCTTCCGCGCTTCGGAGGCGGCGCCGGGCGTCCCGTCCGGCATCGTCGTGGTGACCTCGGTCGTGCGCATCAGGACTCCCTGTGGCGGTTGTCGCGGACCAGGAAGTCGTTGAACTCGGCGTCCGCGTCGCGGGCGACCGGCGCCACCCGCTTGCCGAGGATTCCGGCCACCAGCGGGCGTCCGACGATGTCGCGTGAGCGGCCTACCTGGAGGACCTGGGGCCGGTCGTAACCGATGCCCCGCCGCGCGTTGGTCCGCATCGCCGCGGCGAGGTCGGGCGGGAACGCGGCGAGCGTCCTCGGGTCCGACCACGCCGACCGGCGGGCTCCGGGGATGCCGGCCGCCTGCAACTCCGCCACCATCTCCGGCCCTGAGGCCCACCGGATGAACTCCCACGCCTCGTCGCGCAGAAGGGAGAAGCGGTTGATGCCCAGGCTCCAGGAGGGGATGTTGTGCGGCCGGGCCCCGGCCGGACCGGCCGGGAAGGGGGCGAACCCCACGGTCTTTCCCACGGTGGAGATCTTCGGGTCGAGGAAGTTGCTGTAGATGGCGTCGGCGTCCACGTAGAAGGCCGCCTTGCCCTGCGCGAAGACCGGCATGGCCTGTTCGAGGCTCATGTTGGTGGCCCCGGGCGGACCGGTCCGTTCCAGCAGCGCGCCGTAGTAGGTGTACGCGGCCACCGCCTCCGGCGATCCGATGCCCGACGCGCCGTCGACGATGAAGTCACCGCCGAAGGAGTAGAGGAAGCTCGACCACTGGCTGACGGCGCCGTTGCGCTGCCCCCTTCCGACGTAGCCGAAGAAGTTCCGGCCGCGGTCGGCGAGTTCGAGCGACATCTCCATCAGATCGTCGAGCGTTCCGGGCGGCCCGCCCAGCGACTCCACCAGATCCTTGCGGTAGTAGAGCGTCGGCCGTTCGGTCACCACGGGGACGCTCAGGACCTTGCCCGCGGTGACCGACACCTCGCGCGGGGCGTCCTGGAAGTCCGGCCAGTCGTAGGCGGTCTCGCCCTTCACCAGGCCGGTGAGATCGGTGAGCCAGCCGTTGCGCCCGAAGAGCAACTGGTCCTGGAGCGCCCGGACCATCATGACGTCCACGTCGGTTCCGGAGGCGTTGAGCTTGACGTTGTAGCTGTTGGAGAGCTGGTCGGCGGTGAGCAGGGTCATGGAGACCCTGCGTCCGACCCGGTTCTCGAATTCCTTGAGGCGGTGTCTGATCGCCTGCGACCAGACGTGGTTGATCGCCATGATCCTCAACGGCGCGTTCGCCGAGGCGGTGCCGCCCCCGGTCGAACAGGCGCCGAGCGACCCCACGCCCGCCGCGGCCGCGAGGCCGGCGGCAGCCTTGCCGAAGGAGCGCCGGCTGAGGAACTGGCTGCTCGTGGACATCATCGTCCTCGTCTTTCCGGTGTGATACGTCCCGATCCATCCGATCCGACTGGTCCAACTGGTAGGACCAGTCGGGCCGGTGACAGGGACCGTAGCAAGAGACACCACACGCTGAACAGACTCTGTCGCCGGTGTGACGCTGTGTCCGGTGACACGCCACGGAACGTACTGGGGGTGGCGGCCTGTGGGGCCTGATCCGTGCTGAGGGTGGCGGCCCGCAGGACCTAACCCTGGTGGTCGGCCCGGCCGAGCAGTGACTCGATGTGCTGCCGGGCCATCGCGTTCACACTGACATCGAGATCGGCGCCGTACGTGCGCAGCCCGAGCGTCAGATGGGCCCGCATCCGCGCGCAGGCCAGCTCCACGTCACGGGCCTGGATCGCTTCGAAGATCTCAGGGTGGTGCGGGACGCCGGGCTCGCCGATCGACGGGTCGGAGTTGGAGCGGAGCATCATCTCGAACATCATCCCGCTGATCGAGGACAGCATGATCCGCAGGACGGGGTTGCCGCTCGCCGCGGCGATCGCGTCGTGGAAATCGACGTCCGCCCGGGCCTTGGCGACGACATCGGTGGCCGTCTCCACGGCGTCCCTGGCGGCCCGCATCGCCGACATGTCCTGCGCGGTGGCGCGTTCCGTCGCCAGTCTGACGATCTCGACCTCAAGGGGTACGCGTGCCTCGATGAGCTGCCGGACCGTGGGCCGGCCGGCGCGGTACAGGGCGTCGTAGCTGCGGGCCTGGCCGGGCGCCTGCTCCCGGACGAACGACCCGCGGCCGGGCGCGACCTCGATCAGGTGCTGGGCCTCAAGGCGGCGCAACACCTCGCGGACCACGTTCCGGCTGGAGCCGAACCGGGCGGCGAGTTCACGTTCGGACGGCAGTTTCGTGCCGACGGCGATGTCTCCGGACCGGATGTCATGCTCCAGCTGACGCGCGATGCGTTCGGTCAGGAGCCCGCGCTGGGCGGGAGGTGCACCACGATCCGGCTGCGGGGAAGGGGCAGACGGCATACGCAGCAGAGTACAGGGGGTGACGCGCACCCGTGGGGCGGGAGCGGGAGACGCGGTGATGCCCGCCGAGGGGCCCAGGGCGCCGCAGGGACTCGGGACGCCGCAGGGCTCGGGACGCCGAGGGACTCGGGACGCCGCGGGGCCCGGCGGAGGGCGGCATCGTACGCGCGGGGTCGGAAGTCCCGCATCGCGCCCGTGATCCGGTCCGGGCTGTTGGCACGGAGGTGTACGCCGTAGGGGCGCCCGAGCGGGCCGGAAAGCGCCCGGACCGCACCAGGCGTCCGCGTGCCTCCGCGTGGAGCCTCCGGTCCGCCGGCCGGCCCCCGCGCGACGGTCGGTGGGTGAAGCGCGTCGCGGAAGAGGCCGGTGGCCAGAATTGGCGTGTACATCACATTGTTCCTGCGCGCCTCTTGTCTCCCCCCGGCCACTCTTTGTAGCGTGACGCAGGCGCCGCTGGAAGCGCTTTCTACGCACTTTCCACGCACTGCGAACCGATGAGGTGAGCGGAATGCCCAAGTCCGGCCGAAGCCGGTTGGTGATCGCTGCGGGTGTGCTGCTGATGGCGCTTCTCGCGCCACCGGCCCTCGCGGAGGACGGCGCGCCGATCGACGACCCCTTGCCGGACCCCGCCGTCTCCCGGCACGGTCTGGTGCTCAAGGAGTTCGCGGCCCTCCCGAGGTCGGAATCGGTACCGCCGCCCACGGATACCCGGCTGAACCGCTGGGCCCGTATCAACTACCTCGGTGAACTGCCCGACAGCTCAAGGCGGTTGTACGTACCCGATCTCAACGGCAAGCTCTATCTGCTGGACCGCGAGGGCGCCTCGCGCGAGTACCTCGACGTAGGGGCGGCCGTGGGCCCCGACTTCTGGTCGCACCGGGGACTGGGCAGCGGGTTCGGCTTCGTGGCCTTCCACCCGGGCTTCGCGCGGAACGGCCTCTTCTACACCGTTCACACCGAGGCGCGCGACGCGCTCACCACCAAACCGGTGGATCTCCCGGCACCGGCCACCACGCGCGTGCACTCCGTGATCACCGAATGGACCGCCGACGCCCCCGCGTCCGGCACGTTCAGCGGGACCCGGCGCGAGGTGATGCGTCTTGGATTCCAGGACGTCTTCCACAACATCCAGGAGATCGGCTTCGATCCGAACGCCCGCCCCTGGCAGAAGGACTTCGGCCTCCTCCACGTCGCCGTCGGGGACGGCGGAGCGGGCGCGGGAGGCACGGTTCCCCAGGACCTGACCGCGCCGCAGGGCAAGATCCTCAGGATCGACCCCCTCGGCCACGACGGACCGGGCGGCAAGTACGGGATCCCGGCCTCGAATCCCTTCGTCGGGCAGCCCGGCAAGCTCGGCGAGATCTACGCCTACGGGCTGCGTGACCCCCACCGCTTCAGCTGGGACACCGGCGGGCGCCACCAGATGTTCGTCGGGCACATCGGCGAGCACCGGGTCGAGTCCGTCTACGAGGTCAGGGCGGGCGACAACTTCGGCTGGAGCGAACGCGAGGGCCCCTTCGCCTACCGCAAGGCGGACAACCCCACCTGCGGGGTCTTCCCCCTCCCGGACGACGACGCCAAGAACGGCTACACCTACCCGGTCGCGGCCTTCGACCACAACCCACCGGCGGACCGCCCCTGCGCCGACAGCGGGAACGCGCTCATCGGCGGATTCGTCTACCGCGGGTGGCGGATTCCCGAGCTGTACGGAAAATACGTCTACTCCGAGGGCGTGAGCGGCCGGATCCTCTACTCCGAGGTGCGCGAGATGCGCCGCGGCGGCCCCCTCGCATCCGTCCACCAGCTCCAGATCTTCGACGCCCAGGGCGCGGTGACCTCGATGCGGGCGCTGGCCGGCGACGAGCGGGTCGACCTCCGCTTCGGTACGGACCGCGCGGGTGAGCTGTACGTGCTCTCGAAGGCCAACGGCAAGATCTGGAAGGTGACCGATGCGCGGTAGCGGCGTTCTGCGAGCCGCGGGGGCGCTGGCGCTGGCCGCAGGGTTGCTGGGCGGCGCACTCGCCCCCGCCCAGCAGGCGACCGCCGCCTCCGCTCCCGTACCGGCGGGCCTCCGCCCGAACCTGGTCGCGTATTACGACTTCGCCCATCCCGTACGCGGGAATCCGGGCTGGGAGCGTGATCGCGGCGGGTCAGGTACCGACATCCAGCTCGTCAACGGCGGAACCCGGATGCGTGTCTGGGACAGCGCCCGCGGCCCTGTCCTGCGGACCGGGCAGATCTCGCCCACCACCGCCGGCAACGACGACTGGAAGGCCGGGGTCTACGCCCCGGACGGCGTTCCCTCCCTGCGCGCGTTCAGCGGGGTACGCGAGACCACCGTCATGGGCTGGTTCAAGATGACCGGCGAGAACCCGGGCCTCAACTCGAACTCCACCGACCCCACCGACCGTTACGGTGCGATCGGACTGGCCGGCATCCTCACCGGCACGTCCCAGGGCCACGATGTGCGCGCCCTCCTCGAACTCATCACGGTGAACGGTGAGATGAAGGTGGTCGCGCTCGGCCGCCGCGTCGACGGCGGTGGTTCGGGGACCTTCGCCGCCGACGCCGACTGGACGACGCTGCTGCCCCGGGGGGAGTGGGTGTTCCTCGCGGCCACCTTCGACTACGACGACGGCACGATGGCGCTCTACCGCAACGGCCGCCCGCTGCCCGGCTCCTACACCACCACCGGCGACCCCTGGTCCGTCGAGGGCGAACCGGAGCCCGACCTCGCGTCGCCGACCGACCCGCGCGGCATCAAGATCGGTGGCAGCTATCCGCAGAACACCAGGGAGGCCAACTCCTGCGACTGCCGGATGGACGACCTGATGTTCCTCGACCGGGCCCTGACCCCGGACGAGATCCTGGCCCAGTACCGGCGGAGCAGGTGAGGAGTTCCGGCCGGCCGGTCAGCCGTTCAGCCTGCGGAACAGCCCCTCCTGCACCACCGACACCAGCAGCCTGCCCTCGCGGTCGTAGATCCGGCCCCGGGCCAGGCCCCGGCCGCCGGTCGCGATGGGGGACTCCTGGTCGTACAGGAACCACTCGTCCGCCCGGAACGGCCGGTGGAACCACATCGCGTGGTCCAGCGACGCCATGTCGAAGCCGCGCGGCCCCCACAGCGGCTCCACCGGGATGCGCACGGCGTCCAGGAGCGTCATGTCGCTCGCGTACGTCAGCGCGCAGGTGTGCACCAGCGGGTCGTCACCGAGCGGGCCCACCGCGCGCATCCACACCGCGCTGCGCGCGTCCGCGCCGCTGATCTCCTCCTTGGTCCAGCGCAGCCGGTCCACGTACCGGATGTCGAACGGCTGGCGCCTGGCCATCCGCTCCAGCGGCTCGGGCAGCTCCCCCAGGTGCTCGCGGACCTCCTCGGAGACCGTGGGCAGCGACTCGGGGTCGGGGAATTCCAGCCGGGGCGGGAGCTGGTGCTCGAAGCCGCCCTGCTCGGGGTGGTGGAAGGAGGCCGTCAGATTGAAGATCGTACGGCCCTGCTGGACGGCCGTGACCCGGCGCGCGGTGAAGGCACGCCCGTCCTTGATCCGCTCGACCTGGTAGACGATCGGGACGCCGGGGCGCCCGGGCCGCAGGAAGTAGGCGTGCAGCGAGTTGACCGGCTGGTCGCCGTCGGTGGTGCGGCCGGCCGCGACCAGCGCCTGGCCCGCCACCTGCCCTCCGAAGACCCGCTGCAAGGACTCCTCGGGGCTGCGCCCGCGGAAGATGTCGACCTCGATCCGCTCCAGGTCGAGCAGATCGACCAGCCGCTCGGCGGGGTTCGTCATGGTGCCGTGTGCTCCCGTTCTCGGTTCACGATCGTTCTCGAAGGGCTGTACCACGCCGTACAGCCGTGGGTGGGTGGGTCAGAGCTGGCCCACGGACGTGACCCGTACGACCGCGAGCCCCTCCTCGTCCGAGGCCGCGAGGTCGACCTCGGCGCCGATGCCCCAGTCGTGGTCGCCCTTCGGGTCCGCGAAGGTCTGCCGGACCCGCCACAGCCCGTGCTCCGGGTCCTCCTCGATGGCGAGCAGCTTGGGCCCGCGGGCGTCCGGCCCGGTGCCCAGGTCCTCGTACTCGTCCCAGTACGCGTCCATCGCCTCGCCCCAGCGGTCCGCGTTCCAGCCCGAGTCGCCGTCCAGCTCGCCCAGTTCGTACACCTTGTCCAGGGCGGCCAGCTCGACCCTGCGGAACATCGCGTTGCGTACGAGGACCCGGAAGGCACGGGCGTTGGCCGTGACCGGCCGGACCTGGTCGGCCTTCTCCTGCGCCTGTTCGGCCGTCTCCACCTCGGGGTTGGCCAGTTGCTCCCACTCGTCCAGCAGACTGGAGTCGACCTGCCGGACCATCTCGCCGAGCCAGGCGGTGAGATCCTCCAGGTCCTCCGACTTCAGGTCGTCCGGAATGGTGTGTTCCAGCGCCTTGTACGCGCCCGCGAGGTAGCGCAGCACGATGCCCTCGGTGCGCGCCAGCTCGTAGTGGGAGGTGAACTCCGTGAAGGACAGCGCCCGTTCGTACATGTCCCGGATCACGGACTTCGGCGAGACCGGGTGGTCACCGACCCACGGATGGCTCGTGCGGTAGGTGTTGTACGCGTGGACGAGCAGCTCCTCCAGCGGCTTGGGGTACGTGACCTCCTGGAGCCGCTCCATCCGCTCCTCGTACTCGATCCCGTCCGCCTTCATCGCGCCGATGGCCTCGCCGCGCGCCTTGTTCTGCTGGGCCGCGAGGATCTGCCGCGGATCGTCCAGCGTCGACTCGACGACCGAGACCATGTCCAGCGCGTACGACGGCGATTCGGGGTCCAGCAGCTCGAACGAGGCCAGCGCGAACGTCGACAGCGGCTGGTTGAGCGCGAAGTTCTGCTGGAGATCGACCGTCAGCCGGACGATACGGCCCTCCGCGTCCGGGGTCTCCAGCCGCTCCACCACCCCGCCGTCCAGCAGCGAACGGTAGATCGCGATGGCCCGCCGGATGTGCCGGAGCTGCTGCCTGCGCGGCTCGTGGTTGTCCTCCAGCAGCCGGCGCATCGCCTCGAAGGCGTTGCCGGGGCGGGCGATGACCGACAGCAGCATCGTGTGCGTGACCCGGAAACGCGAGTTCAGCGGCTCGGGATCGGAGCCGATCAGCTTGTCGAAGGTCGTCTCCGACCAGGCGACGAACCCCTCGGGCGCCTTCTTGCGCACCACCTTGCGGCGCTTCTTGGGGTCGTCGCCCGCCTTGTTCAGCGCCTTCTCGTTCTCCACGACGTGCTCGGGCGCCTGCGCCACGACGAAGCCCGCCGTGTCGAACCCGGCCCGCCCCGCGCGCCCCGCGATCTGGTGGAACTCCCGGGCGCGCAGGGTGCGCACGCGGGTGCCGTCGTACTTGGTGAGCGCGGTGAACAGCACGGTACGGATGGGTACGTTGACGCCGACGCCGAGTGTGTCCGTACCGCAGATGACCTTCAGCAGCCCCGCCTGGGCCAGCTTCTCCACCAGCCGGCGGTACTTGGGCAGCATGCCCGCGTGGTGCACCCCGATGCCATGGCGTACGTACCGGGAGAGGTTGCGGCCGAACTTGGTGGTGAAGCGGAAGCTGCCGATCAGCTCGGCGATCTTGTCCTTCTCCTCGCGCGTGCACATGTTGATGCTCATCAGCGACTGCGCGCGCTCGACGGCCGCCGCCTGCGTGAAGTGCACGATGTAGACCGGCGCCTGCCGGGTCTCCAGCAGCTCGGTCAGCGTCTCGGTGATCGGGGTGAGGCGGTACTCGTAACTGAGCGGCACCGGGCGGGTCGCGGACCGGACGACGGAGGTCGGCCGGCCCGTGCGCCGGGTCAGGTCCTCCTCGAAGCGCGAGACGTCCCCGAGCGTCGCGGACATCAGGACGAACTGGGCCTGCGGCAGCTCCAGGATGGGGATCTGCCAGGCCCAGCCGCGGTCCGGCTCCGCGTAGAAGTGGAACTCGTCCATCACGACCTGGCCGATGTCCGCGTACTTCCCGTCGCGCAGCGCGATCGACGCCAGCACCTCGGCCGTACAGCAGATCACCGGGGCGTCGGCGTTGACGGAGGCGTCGCCGGTCAGCATGCCGACGTTCTCCGTGCCGAAGAGCTTGCACAGGTCGAAGAACTTCTCCGAGACCAGCGCCTTGATCGGCGCGGTGTAGAAGGTGACCTTGTCCTGCGCCAGCGCCGTGAAGTGCGCACCCGCCGCGACCAGGCTCTTTCCGGAACCGGTGGGAGTGGAAAGGATCACGTTGGCCCCGGAGACCACCTCGATCAGGGCCTCCTCCTGAGCCGGATAGAGCGTGATGCCCTGGCCCTCGGCCCAGGAGGAGAAAGCCTCGAAGAGGGCATCGGGGTCGGCATCCGGCGGCAGGCGATCGATAAGGGTCACGCCCCCCATCTTGCCTTCCTTCCGGCCGGATGAGGGAACCGGACAGCGGGCAGAAGATCATGAGAGATACGCTGCCGTGTCAACTGGGCATCAGGACAACTGGCTTCAGAGCCCTGAGTCCCACGACACGAGGCTTCACCTCGGACGCTTCAGGACCTCACGGCACAACGGATTCACCGGACGGAGCCCCCGCACCAGGGGGCTCACGACAACTGCAACGGGACGGGACGGATACGACCATGATGGGACCGGCACACTCTCTGTCAGGGGCAGCGGCCTGGCTGGGGGTGGGGGCCGCCGCGACCGCCGCGGGGTACACGATGCCCTGGCCCGTGCTGGTCGTCGGGGCGCTGATCTGCGCGGGAGCCGCGCTCGCCCCGGACCTCGACCACAAGGCCGCGACGATATCGCGGGCGTTCGGCCCGGTGTCGAGAACGCTCTGCGAGGTCGTCGACAAGCTGTCGTACGCGGTCTACAAGTCGACCAGGAAGCCGGGTGACCCCCGCAGGACCGGCGGCCACCGCACGCTCACCCACACCTGGCTCTGGGCCGTTCTGATCGGCGCCGGCGCCTCGGCCATCGCGTACACGGGCGGCCGGTGGGGGGTCCTCGCGATCCTCTTCGTCCACCTCGTCCTCGCGGTGGAGGGCCTGCTCTGGAAGGCCGCCCGGGTCTCCAGCGACGTCCTGGTCTGGCTGCTCGGCGCGACCAGCGCCTGGATGCTGGCGGGCATCCTGGACCAGCCGGGCAACGGCGCGAACTGGCTGTTCACCGAGCCCGGCCAGGAATACCTCTGGCTGGGCCTGCCGATCATCCTCGGCGCGCTGGTGCACGACATCGGCGACGCGCTGACCATGTCGGGCTGCCCGATCCTGTGGCCCATACCGCTCGGCCGCAAGCGCTGGTACCCGATAGGCCCGCCGAAGGCGATGCGCTTCCGCGCCGGCGCCTGGGTGGAGGTGAAGGTGCTGATGCCCGTGTTCATGCTGCTCGGCGGGGTCGGCGCCGCGTTCGCCCTCAATCTGGTCTGAGGGGCCTGGCGGCGGCGCCGACCCGCACGGGTCAGGCGCGGCGTGCCGCCCACACGGTGCGTTCGGTGCGTACCGTGAGGTCGTCGCGGCGCAGGATGCTGAGGGGGCTGTCGGCGTCGAGCAGTTGGTCGAGGACGGTCAGGTCCTCGGCGCCAAGGGTGGCGACGCCGCCGCGCAGGCGCTTCAGGCTGCTCAGCGCGTAGCGGCCGACCGCCTCGTCGCGCGAACCGTCGACGTTCACGGTGATCGTGCGCTCGCCCTCGACGGTGAACCCGGCGGCGGCCAGCTTGGGCCCCCAGTCGGCCCCGCGGTGCGGTACGTGCTCGGCGTGGTGGTGCGCGAGGGCGGCGTGGCAGCGCTCCTCAAGGCCGGGCCGCTCCGCCGGGGCGTTCTCGGGCAGGAAGCGCGGGAAGTCGGCCAGCTCGACGACGGCGAACAGGCCGCCGGGCGCGAGCAGGCCGTGGACCTCGCGCAGGGCCCGGTCGGGGTCGGCCATGTGGTGCATCGACGCCGACGCCCACACCAGGTCGGGCCGGCCGAGCTCGGGCCAGTCCGCGTCGAGATCGGCCGGCACCGTGCGCACGCGGTCGGCCACGCCGAGCGCCTCGGCCCTTTCCCGTAGGCGGTGCAGATGGCCGGCCGATGTGTCGACGGCGGTCACTTCCGCTTCCGGGAAGCGCGCGAGCAGGGCGAAGGTGCCGGTCCCGGTCCCGCATCCGAGATCGACGATGTGGCGAGGCCCTCGCTCGACGGGCAGCCACGCGGTGATGGAGGCGATGTGCTCGGCGAGCACTTCCGCGTCCAGGTCGAGGGTCTCCGCCTGGTCGATCTCTTCTTGATCGCTCTTCGCCCGGTCGGTCTCCGCCCGGTCGGTCTTCGCGCGGGCGTCGGGGCCGGGGGTGTGCGGGGGAACGGGGCGCGCGTCGTCGTGTGCCGCGTGTGCGGAAGCGTGAGTCATGACCGCCACGCTAGGAGGATCATGCGCTCGCGGCATCATGGTTCCCCGTATGCGCAAGACGATGGCCGGTTGGCCTGCCGAACGCGCAAGGGGCGTCTCCGCGGAGCGGGCCGACCGCCTTCTCAGGCGTCGTCGCCGCGCTGGTGGCCGCGGCGGGCGTCGCGGTCGAAGACGCCCAGGACCTCGCAGGGCCCGCCCTCCGCGCCGATGGCGTGCGGCAGCATCGTGGGGAACTCCGCCGCCTGGTTCGTCTCCACGCGAATGCGCCGGTTGCCCAGCAGCAGGACCGCGGTGCCGGACAGGACGACGAGCCATTCGCGGCCCGGATGGGCGCGCATGCGGGAGGGGCTGTCGGGCGGGGGGTCCGTCATGCGCTGGCGCACGACGCTCATACCGGAGTACGCCTTCATGGGCCAGCGCATCTGCCCACGGTTCGCGTCGATCGTCGGGCTGATGACGACATCGTCGGTCGCCGTCTCCACGAGCTGGTCCAGCGAGGTGTCCAGGGCGCGGGCGAGCGTGACGAGCTGGTCCAGGGCCAGTCGGCGCCCGCCCGTCTCGATACGGCTGAGCGTGGACTGGCTGAGCCGGGCACGGCCGGCCAGCTCCTCCAGGGACCAGCCCTGCGCCAGGCGCAGCGCCCGGATCCGTTTGCGTACCAGACTGTCCAGCTCGTCACTGTCTTGCGTCATGAGCGGCACTGTATGCCTCAAACGCAAGACGGGTGACCGGCCCCGGACGGCGGGGCCGGGCGCCGGGGACAGCACCGTGCGCTGTCCCCGGCGGCCGTCAGCCGTGCCAGGAGCGCCACAGCGCCGCGTACGGGCCGTCCGCCATGACCAGTTCGTCATGGCTGCCCTGTTCGCTGATCCGGCCCTCCTCGACCACCACGATCACATCAGCGTCGTGCGCGGTGTGCAGCCGGTGGGCGATCGCGATGACCGTACGGCCCTCCAGCACCCGGGCCAGCGAACGCTCCAGATGCCGGGCCGCGCGCGGGTCCAGCAGCGAGGTCGCCTCGTCGAGCACCAGCGTGTGCGGATCCGCCAGCACCAGCCGGGCCAGCGCGATCTGCTGCGCCTGGGCGGGCGTCAGCGGCGCCCCGCCGGAGCCGACCTCGGTGTCCAGCCCCGTGCCCAGCGCCCGCGCCCAGCCGTCCGCGTCGACCGCCGTGAGCGCGGCCCACAGCTCCTCGTCCGCCGCGCCGGTACGGGCCAGCAGCAGGTTGTCGCGCAGCGACCCCACGAAGACGTGGTGCTCCTGGTTGACCAGAGCCACCTGCTCGCGTACGCGCTCCGCAGGCATCCGGGACAGCTCCGCGCCGCCCAGCGCGACCCTGCCCTGCCGCGGCCCGTAGATGCCCGCGAGCAGCCTGCCCAGCGTCGACTTCCCGGCGCCCGAGGGGCCGACCAGCGCCAGTCGGGTGCCGGGGCTGATGTCCAGGGTCACCCGGTGCAGTACGTCGACGCCCTCGCGGTAGCCGAAGTGCACCCGGTCGGCGGTGACATCGCGGCCCTCGGGCACGACCGACGCGTCACCGGCGGCGGGCTCGATGTCCCGTACGCCGACCAGCCGGGCGATGGACACCTGGGCGACCTGCAGCTCGTCGTACCAGCGCAGGATCAGTCCGACGGGGTCCACCAGCATCTGCGCGAAGAGCGCGCCGGTCGTGAGCTGACCGACGGTGAGCCAGCCCTGGAGGACGAAGACCCCGCCCAGCACCAGCGAGGCCAGGAAGATCGTCACATGGGTGAGGTTGATGACCGGGAACAGCACCGACCGCAGATGGAGCGTGTACCTCTCCCACGCGGTCCACTCCCGGATCCGCTGCTCCGACAGCGCGATGCGGCGCCCGCCGAGACGGTGCGCCTCCACGGTCCGCCCCGCGTCGACGGTCTCGGCGAGCATCGCCGCGACGGCCGCGTATCCGGCGGCCTCCGAGCGGTACGCCGCCGGGGCCCGCCGGAAGTACCAGCGGCAGCCGACGATCAGCAGCGGCAGCGCCACCAGCACCGCGAGCGCCAGCGGCGGCGCGGTCACCGTCAGGGCGCCGAGCAGCAGGATCACCCACACGACGCCGATCGCGAGCTGCGGCACGGCCTCACGCATCGCGTTGGCCAGCCGGTCGATGTCCGTGGTGATCCGGGAGAGCAGATCGCCCGTCCCGGCCCGCTCCAGCACGCCGGGCGGCAGCCCGACGGCCCGGACGAGGAAGTCCTCGCGCAGGTCCGCGAGCATCTTCTCGCCGAGCATCGCCCCGCGCAGCCGCACCATCCGTACGAACACGGTCTGGACGACCAGCGCGATCACGAACACCGCGACGACACGCTCCAGACGCAGGTCGCGCGTGCCGTTCGACAGGTCCTCGACGATGGTGCCGAGGAGGTACGGGCCGACCATCGAGGCGATCACCGAGACGGCGTTGACCGCGACGAGCACGACGAACGCCGTACGGTGGCGCCGCAGCAGCTCGCTCACATACGTCCGTACGGTCGCCGGTGTCCCGACGGGCAGGGTGGTCGCCGACTCCGGTGCCGCCGGGTCGTACGCCGGGGGTGCCAAGCCGATCACGCTGATTCCTCCATGCCGCTCGTGGTCCGTGCCACCCGTGCCGCGACGGGGGCCATGACGTGTTCCGCCTCTTCGGCGGCGGCCTCCGGGCCGTCCGGCTTCCCGGTGCCCGCCGCCGCGTCGTCCGTCTCGCGGGTGACGACCGCCCGGTAGCCGGAGTCACCGCCCAGCAGCTCCCGGTGCGTGCCCACCGCCACGGCCTCGCCCTCGTGGACGAAGACCACGCGGTCCGCGTGGTCCAGCAGCAGCGGCGAGGACGCGAACACCACCGTCGTACGCCCGGCGCGCAGTTCCTTCACCCCGCGCGCGATCCGTGCCTCCGTATGCGAGTCGACGGCGGAGGTCGGCTCGTCGAGCACCAGCACCTCCGGGTCGGTGACCAGCGAACGGGCCAGAGCCAGCCGCTGGCGCTGCCCACCGGAGAGCGAACGTCCCCGTTCGGTGATCCGGGACCGCATCGGGTCCCCGCTGCCGTCGACCGACGCCTGGACGAGCGCGTCCAGCACGTCCCCGCACTGTGCGGCGGTCAGCGCCGCCGCCGGGGCGACCGCGCCGGAGGCCGGGATGTCCAGCAGCTCCGTCAGCGTCCCGGAGAGCAGCACCGGATCCTTGTCCTGTACGAGGACGCTCGCCCGTGCCGAGTCCAGCGGGAGATCGTCCAGCGCCACCCCGCCGAGCAGCACGGACGGGCTCTTCTCCGCCTCGGCCGCATGGCCGCCGAGCCGTTCGGCCAGCCGTCCCGCCGCGTCAGGGTCCCCGCACACCACGGCCGTGAGCAGCCCGGACGGGGCGAGGAGTCCGGTGGCGGGGTCGTACAGATCGCCCGTCGGCCGGGCGTCGTCGAGCCCGCCGCGCTCGTCCTCGTACGCCGTACGCTCCAGGGACAGCACCCGGGCCGCGCGCTTCGCGGAGGGCCGGGAGAAGGAGTACGCCATCGCGATCTCCTCGAAGTGCCTCAGCGGGAAGAGCATCAGCGTCACCGTGCTGTACACGGTCACCAGCGCGCCGACCTCGATCCGTCCGTCCAGGGCGAGCCGGGCCCCGTACCAGACGACCGTGACCAGCAGGACGCCCGGCAGCAGGACCTGGATCGCCGAGATCAGGGCCCACATACGGGCGCTGCGTACGGCGGCCTCGCGCACCTCCTGCGAGGCGGTGCGGTAGCGGCCGAGGAACAGCTCCTCGCCGCCGATACCGCGCAGCACCCGCAGCCCGGCGACGGTGTCGGACGCCAGCTCGGTGGCCCTGCCCGCCTTCTCGCGCTGGATGTCGGCGCGTTGGGTGGCCCGGGGGAGCAGCGGCAGTACGGAGAGGGCGAGCACCGGCACGCCGACGGCGACGAGCACGCCCAGCTCCGGCAGGTACAGGACCAGGCCGACACAGATCAGGGCGATGGCGATGACGGCGGCCAGGAAGCGCGAGAGCGCCTCCACGAACCATCCGATCTTCTCGACGTCGCCCGTGGACACCGCGACCACTTCACCGGCGGCGACCCGCCGGGTCAGCGCGGACCCCAGCTCGGCGGTCTTGCGTGCCAGCAGTTGCTGGAGACGGGCGGCGGCCGTGATCCAGTTGGTCATGGCGGCGCGGTGCAGCATGGTGTCGCCGACGGCGATGGCCAGGCCGAACAGCGCGATCAGGCCGCCGGCCAGCGCGAGCCGGCCCCCGGAGCGGTCGATGACGGCCTGGACGGCGACTCCGGCGCCGATGGGCAGTCCGGCGATGCCCAGTTGGTGCAGCAGGCCCCAGGAGAGCGACTTGAGCTGTCCGCCCAACTGGTTGCGCCCGAGCCACAACAGGAACCGGGGGCCTGACCGGACATCGGGAATCCCCGGATCGGGATACGGAAGGTCGCGAATCTGCATGATGTCCCATGACTCGTGGGTGGCCCGAACCGTGCCAGGTTCGCGGTTTTCGAAGGCCCGAGGCAATGGGTTTTCCGCGGGGGGAGGCCGGTTCCGGCCGTCCGGCCGCGCTCAGCAGGGGCGCTCGGAGCCCCCGTCGACCAGGGTGGACAGCAGCCCGCCGAGCACCTCGCGCTGCTCGGCGGTCAGCGGCGCCAGTACGTCCTCGGCGGCGGACCGGCGCGCGCCGCGCAGCGCGCGTACCGTCGCCCGGCCGGTGTCGGTCAGCTCGATACGGATCACCCGGCGATTGGTCGCGTCCGGGGCGCGGCGCACCCAGCCGCTCGCCTCCAGGCTGTCGACCAGGGTGGTCACGGCCCGGGGAACCACTTCGAGCCGGGCGGCCAGATCGGTCATCCGCGGCGGTGTGTCGTAGAGCGTGAGAGCGCGCAGCAGCCGCGCCTGGGCCGGGGTGATGCCGATCGGTTCGAGCTGCTGCTTCTGGATGCGGTGGAGCCGCCGGGTCAGCCGCAGGAGCTGCTCGGCCAGCATGCCGTCGACATCGGGGGTGCTCATGCCCGGAATATTATCAGGACCAAGGTGATTGTGAACATAGGTAACAGTGAGCTAGGGTCGGTAAAGTTGACCGGTCCCGCCCCTCCGGAGACGGAGCGCCCGCCGCCGTGGAAATCCTCCCGCGGCATCGGGCGGCGGAAGCCGAACGGCGGACATCGGTCGTCGGACATCGGCCGTCGGACATCTGATACCGGTCGTCGGTCGTTGGACATCGGTCACCGAAGATCTGTCGTCGGACATGCGTCATCGAAGGAGCCCATGAAACCCGAACCATCCACCTGGACACCCCCGCTCCGCCCCGCCCCCGAGGGCCCCGATCGGCCGGATCGATCAGGTCTGCCGGGACCGAAGCCGGGACCGGGGAAGGGCCCGGGGCCGGGAGCGGAGCCCGAGCCGGGGGCGGAGTCCGAGCAGCCTGCCCAGCTACGGCGGATCTTCGGCCTCTTCCGTCCCTACCGCGGCCGGCTGGCCCTGGTCGGCCTGCTCGTCGCGGCATCGTCGCTGGTCACGGTCGCCTCGCCGTTCATGCTGCGCGAGATCCTCGACACGGCGATCCCGCAGGGCCGTACCGGCCTGCTGAGCCTGCTCGCCCTCGGCATGATCCTGACGGCGGTCGTCAACAGCATCTTCGGCGTGCTCCAGACGCTGATCTCGACGACCGTCGGCCAGCGGGTCATGCACGATCTGCGGACCGGCGTCTACAGCCGGCTCCAGAGCATGCCGCTCGCCTTCTTCACCCGGACCAGGACCGGAGAGGTCCAGTCGCGCATCGCCAACGACATCGGCGGCATGCAGGCGACGGTGACCTCCACCGCGACCTCGCTGGTCTCCAACCTCACGGCCGTGATCGCCTCGGTCGTGGCGATGCTCGCCCTGGACTGGCGGCTCACCGCCGTCTCGATGGTGCTGCTTCCCGTCTTCGTCTGGATCAGCCGCAAGGTCGGCCGCGAGCGCAAGAGGATCACCACGGAGCGCCAGCGGCAGATGGCCACCATGGCCGCGACCGTCACCGAATCGCTCTCCGTGAGCGGCATTCTCCTCGGCCGCACGATGGGCCGGGCCGACTCGCTCACGCGCTCCTTCGCCGACGAGTCCGAGCGCCTGGTCGATCTGGAGGTCCGCTCCAACATGGCGGGCCGCTGGCGGATGTCGACCATCGGCATCGTCATGGCGGCCATGCCCGCCGTCATCTACTGGGCCGCGGGCATCGCGCTCGGCGGGGGCGGCACCCCCGTCTCCATCGGGACGCTCGTCGCCTTCGTCTCGCTCCAGCAGGGGCTCTTCCGGCCCGCCGTGAGCCTGCTGTCCACCGGAGTGGACATGCAGACCTCCCTCGCCCTCTTCCAGCGCATCTTCGAGTACCTGGATCTCCCCGTCGACATCACCGAGCCCGAGCGGCCGGTCCGGCTGGAGCGGATCCGCGGCGAAGTCCGCTTCGACGGTGTCGACTTCAGCTACGACGACAAGGACCGGCAGACCCTCAGCGGGATCGACCTGACGGTCCCGTCCGGCGGCAGCCTCGCCGTCGTCGGCCCCACGGGCTCCGGCAAGTCGACCCTCAGCTACCTCGTACCCCGGCTGTACGACGTGACGGGCGGCCGGGTCCTCCTCGACGGCGTGGACGTACGCGATCTGGACTTCGACACCCTCGCCCGGGCCGTCGGAGTCGTCTCCCAGGAGACTTATCTGTTCCACGCCTCGGTCGCCGACAACCTGCGCTTCGCCAAGCCGGACGCCACGGACGAGGAGATGCGGACCGCCGCGGAAGCCGCCCAGATCCACGACCACATCGCCTCGCTGCCCGACGGCTACGACACCCTGGTCGGTGAGCGCGGATACCGCTTCTCCGGTGGCGAGAAACAACGCCTCGCGATCGCCCGTACCATCCTGCGCAACCCGCCCGTACTCATCCTGGACGAGGCGACCAGCGCGCTCGACACCCGTACGGAACACGCGGTGCAGCAGGCGATCGACGCGCTCTCCGAAGGTCGTACGACCATCACCATCGCGCACCGGCTCTCCACGGTCAGGGACGCGGACCAGATCGTCGTCCTCCACGCGGGTGCCGTCGCCGAACGGGGCACGCACGAGGAACTGCTCCGGCGGGACGGCCGCTACGCCGCCCTCGTCCGCAGGGACGAGCGCCCGGGGCACGCGCACGAGCCCGGGGCCGGCGATCTCGCCCCCGTGGCTCTCGAACCCCGGTGAACACGGCAGTGCCGCCGCTCCCTGGGACGGGAAGCGACGGCACCGCGTTCGGTGAAGGTGTGTCAGACGAGCCAGCCCACGGAGTGGACGATGCCGGCGAGCGGGTTGGTGATGACGTTCATCGAGGTGGTTCTCCCTGTACGTGACGCGACTGCGGGACAGCGCGCTTCGCGGTCTGCGGCCCGTCGAACGCGCTCCGTAAGCATCACCTGTCGCATCGGTGCGGCGCGCCGGCATCCGATGCGATCACACGTTCTGACGAATAACCGATTCCATGTTCGTGTGTTCTTCGTACCTTGTTCGTCCGCCAGGCGTCCGTCCGAACGCGCGCCATCCGTGGCACCCCGCCCGAGATGTCGGAATTGACGATCGCTCCGGGTTAGCGTGCCCATATGACGAACGAGCCTCCGGTGGCGCGCCCCGGACGCGGCACCCGCCTGACCCGCCGTGGCCGGCTGGTGCTGATCGCCGGCGCGGCCCTGGTGGCGACCGTCGCGGTGCTGGTGCCGGTGGCCCTGCTGACCGGCGAGGACGAGAGTGCCCGGCGCGCGACGTCCCTGATCGTTCCCGAGGGCCGGCGCGCGACCCAGGTGTACGCCTCGGTCGACCGCGCGCTCGACGTGCCCGAGGGCACCACCCGGAAGGCGCTGACGAGCGCCCGGCTCGAACTGCCCGAGGCCGCCCGGTCCAACCCGGAGGGCTATCTCTTCCCGGCGACGTACCCGATCGCCCCCTCGACCACCCCCACCGGACTGCTCGGCTACATGGTCAGGACCGCGAACCAGCGGTTCGGCGGCGACCACATCACCGCCGGCGCGCGGTCCCACGGGGTGACGGCCTACCAGACGGTCACCATCGCCAGCATCGTCCAGGCGGAGGCGGCCACGACGGGGGACATGGCCCGGGTCGCCAGGGTCGTGCACAACCGGCTCGCCCTGGGCATGCCGCTCCAGATGGACTCGACGCTCAACTACGCGCTGAACCGCTCCACACTGGACACCACCCACGCCGAGACCAGGACGAAGAGCCCGTACAACACCTACGAACACAAGGGACTGCCGCCCACGCCGATCGGGAACCCGGGGGAGGAGGCGATGCGCGCGGCGGTCAGTCCCGCGCCCGGGGACTGGCTGTACTTCGTGACCGTGAAGCCCGGCGACACCCGCTTCACGAACCGGTACGCCGAACACCGCGCGAACGTCGAGGAGTTCAACAAACACCGCGCGAACGCCTCGTAGGAAGGGCGTCCAGCCTCACGAAGGCCCCCGCCTCTCGCGGAGGCCCCCGCCTCTCGCGAAGGCACCCCGACCCTCGCGAAGGCACCCAGCCCTCACGCACGCAGCGCCTCCGCCTTCTCGCCCCCCGCCGGTTCTCCGCCGTCTGCCGTTTCCTCCCCGGGCGCACGCTCCAGCAGCCGCCCGATCTCCCGTACGGCCGCGCGTCCGGCCCGGTTGGCGCCGATCGTGGAGGCGGAGGGCCCGTACCCGACGAGATGGACCCGCTCGTCCTGCACGGCGCGCGTCCCCTCGACCCGTACGCCGCCGCCCCGCTCCCGCAGCCCCAGCGGTGCGAGATGGTCGATCGCGGGCCGGAACCCGGTCGCCCAGAGGATCACATCGGCGTCCACCGTCCGGCCGTCGTCCCAGGCCGCGCCGCCCGGCGTGATCCGGTCGAACATCGGCAGCCGGTCCAGCACCCCCTCCTCGCGCGCCCGCGCGAGGGCCTCCGTCACCGGCAGCCCGGTGACCGAGACCACGCTCCGCGGCGGCAGCCCCCGGCGCACCCGCTCGTCGACGAGCGCCACGGCCGCCCGGCCCCACTCCTCGGTGAACGGGCCCTCGCGGAAGACCGGCGGGCGGCGCGTCACCCAGGTGGTCTCCGCCGCCACCCGCGCGATCTCCATCAGGTGCTGGGTGCCGGAGGCCCCGCCGCCGACCACGATCACCCGCAGCCCCGCGAACTCCTCGGGCCCCGGATAGTCCGCCGTGTGCAACTGGCGCCCCCCGAAGGTCTCCTGTCCCCGGTAGCGCGGCCAGAACGGGCGGTCCCAGGTCCCGGTGGCGTTGATCACCGCCCGGGCCGACCAGTTCCCCTCCGAGGTCTCCACCCGCAGCCGCCCGCCGGCCCCCTCCCGTACGGCACGGACATCGACCGGCCGGCGGACCCGCAGGCCGAAGCGCCGCTCGTACGCCGTGAAGTACGCGCCGATCACCTCGGACGACGGCCGGCCGTCGTCGTCAGGACCGGTGACCAGCTCCATGCCGGGCAGCGCGTGCATGCCGTGGACCTTGCCGTACGTCAGCGACGGCCAGCGGAACTGCCAGGCGCCGCCGGGTCGCGGGGCATGGTCCAGGACGACGAACTCGCGGTCCGGCTCCAGCCCCGAGCGCCGCAGATGGTAGGCGCCGGACAGGCCCGCCTGCCCGGCGCCGATGACCACCACGTCGATGTCACGTACCCCAAAGTCGTTCACGGTTCTACCAACAGTCGGGGTTCCGGCAATCTTCCCCGCCCGGGACCTTCTCGCCCCCGCCCGGCGGCTCAGCGGCCCCCGGCCAGCAGCAGCGGCGCGCCGCCCCCGCTCCCGCCGCCGGGCGCCTGCGCGCCGCCCGCACCCGCCACCCCGAGCAGCGGGGACGCCGGGACGCGCGCCAGCAGTCCGCGCTCTGCCAGCACCGGCGTCACCCCCTCCCCGAACCAGTACGCCTCCTCCAGATGCGGGTAGCCGGAGAGCACGAAGTGCTCGATGCCCAGCTCGTGGTACTCCTCGATCCGGTCCGCGACCTCGGCATGGCTGCCGACCAGCGCGGTGCCCGCCCCGCCCCGTACCAGACCGACCCCCGCCCACAGGTTGGGCGAGATCTCCAGATCGTCGCGCGAGCCGCCGTGCAGGGCGAGCATCCGCTGCTGGCCCACCGACTCGCTCCGGCCCAGCGCCCGCTGGGCCGCGGCCACCGTCTCGGGGGCGAGATCGTCCAGCAGCCGGTTCGCCGTGGCCCAGGCGTCGCGCGCCGAGTCCCGCGAGATGGTGTGCATCCGGATGCCGAACCGGACCGTACGGCCGCGGTCCTCGGCGAGCGAGCGGATCCAGTCGATCTTCTCCTTCACCTGGGCCGGCGGCTCGCCCCAGGTCAGATAGACATCCGCGTGCTGCGCCGCGACGGGCCCCGCCGCCGCCGACGAGCCGCCGAAGAAGATGTCCGGCAGCGGGTCGGGCGGCAGCGCCGTCAGCCCGCCCTCCACCTGGAAGTGCTCCCCGTCGAAATCGTACGGACGCCCCTCCCACGCGCCCCGCACCACGGACAGGAACTCCGCCGTCCGCGCGTAGCGCCGGTCATGGTCGAGGTGGTCACCGAAGCGCCGCTGCTCGGTGGCGTCGCCGCCGGTCACCACATTGAGCAGCAGCCTGCCCCGGGTGACGCGCTGGTACGTGGCCGCCATCTGCGCCGCCAGCACCGGTGAGATCAGTCCCGGCCGGAAGGCGACCAGGAACTTCAGCCGCTCCGTCTGCTGGGCGAGCGCCATCGTCGTCAGCCAGGCGTCCTCGCACCAGGTGCCGGTCGGCGTCAGCACCGCCTCGAAGCCGAGATGCTCGGCGGCCTTGGCGATCTGCGCCAGATACTCGATGTCGGGCGCCCTGACCCCGCTCACCGGGGTGATCTTCGACCGCTTGATGCCCCCGTCGGTGTACGCGTGACGGTCCACCAGGGTGCGCCCGTCGCCGCCGGTCGGCAGGAACCAGTGCAGATGAACACTCATCGGGAGGAAGCCTTTCCGTAGCTGCGCGCGGGTGAGGTCGACGGCGGCAGATCCTTGTTGAAACGGTCGTCGACGTAGTCGGCGAAGTCGAAGCGGCGGGGGATGAGCCCCAGCTCGGCGAAGGTGTCGGCGATCTTCTGCTCGGAGGCGACCGCGGCCGCGTCCAGCGCCACCGGCACCCGCGTCCCCCAGGTCAGCTTCACCGCGTCCAGCGCCACGTCGTACGGCAGCCCGGTGTCCTTCGCCCAGACCTTCGCCCATTCCCGCGGATGCTTGTGGACCCAGTCCTGGGCCCGGCGCAGCCGGTCGATGAAGTCGCCGAGCGCCGCCGTCTTCGCCTTGTCCTTGAGCGCGGCGTCGGCGGCGACCTGGAAGTTCAGCCCGTTGACCACACCCTGTCCGTCCGTCAGCACCCGGCCCTGTCCTGCGCGGAGCACCTGCGACGTGTACGGGTCCCACACGGCCCAGGCGTCGACCTTGCCCCCGGCGAACGCGGCCAGCGCGTCGGCCGGTTGCAACAGGGTGACCTTGATGTCCTTGAGGGTGAGGCCTGCGCGCCGGAGCGAGGCGATCAACTGGTAGTGCGCCGAGCTGCCCTGGGCGACCGCGACCGACTTCCCCCTCAGGTCGGCCGTCTTCCTCAGCTTCGAGTCCTTCGGTACGAGAATGGTCTCGCCCCGGGCGTCACCGTGCGTGGCACCCACGACCGTGATCTTCGACTTGGCCCCGGCGGCGAAGACCGGCGGGGTGTTGCCGACCGAACCGACGTCCACGGCACCGGCGTTGACCGCTTCGAGCAGTGGCGGCCCGGAGGTGAACGTCGACCACTTCACCTTGTACGGCAGATCGTCGAGTTCACCGGCGGCCCGCAGTACCGCCTCGGAACCGCCCTTCTGATCACCGACGTCGAGGGTCACCGATCCCTTCCCGTCGGTGGAGCCGCCCGCCCCGCCGGAACCGTCGGCGGACGAAATGCCGGAGCAGGCGGTGAGAAGCAGGGCGAGGGGCAACAGGGCAGCGGGCAGAAAACGTTTCATGAGCGGTCTCTCAGGTGGGGGAGGGGTGGACTGGGCTACGCGGTGACGCCATCGGGACCGACGGAGTGTTCGTCGACCCCCAACTCGGCCAGCAGCCGCGAGCGGAGAGCGGCGAAGCCCGGATCGCCCACGGAACGCGGCCGGTCCAGCGCGACCGGTGTCTCGTACGCGATGACACCGTCCCGCATCACCAGCGCCCGGTCCGCGAGCAGCAGAGCCTCCTCCACGTCGTGGGTGACGAGCAGCACCGCGCAGCCGCGCCGCTGCCACAACTCGGCGACCAGCCGCTGCGCCGTGAGCCGGGTCAGCGCGTCCAGCGCCCCGAACGGCTCGTCGAGCAGCAGCAGATCGGGCTCCCGTACCAGCGCCCTGGCGAGCGAGGCGCGCTGGGCCTCGCCGCCCGAGAGCGTCTTGGGCCAGGCGCCCGACCGGTGCGCCAGGCCGACCTCCGCCAACGCGCTCTCGGCCACGGCCCGTTCGGGCCTGCCGTCCAGACCGAGCAGCACATTGCGCCAGACCCGCTTCCACGGCATCAGCCGCGGCGCCTGGAACGCGACGGCGCGCCGCTTCGGTACGAGTACGGTGCCCTCGATCTCCCGGTCGAGGCCCGCCAGGACCCGCAGCAGGGTCGACTTGCCGCAGCCGCTGCGGCCCAGCAGCGCGGTGAACTCCCCGGGCCGCAGGGACAGATCGAGCCGGTCGATCACCGGCCGCCCGCCGAAGGACCGGGTCAGCCCCTCGACCCGTACGGCCGCCGCGCCGTCGAGTTCCGGCGCGTTTTTCACTGGCCCGTGAAGGTCGGTCGCCATTGCAGCAGCAGCCTTTCGAGAGTACGGACGACGGCATCGGCGAGCAGGCCGAGCAGGGCGTAGACGACCAGGCAGACCACGATGATGTCGGTACGGAAGAAGTCCCTGGCCTGGTTCATCAGGAAGCCGATGCCGGCGTCCGCGTTGATCGACTCCCCGAAGACCAGCGCGAGCCAGGCGGTGGCGAGCGAGTACCGCAGACCGGTCATCGCACCGGGCAGCGCCCCGGGCAGGACCACATGCCGGATCAGCCCCCAGCGGCCGAGCCCCAACGACTCGCCCGCTTCGACGAGTTGTTCGTCGACGCCGCGGATCCCCGCGTACACGTTGAGGTAGAGATGAAAGGCGACCCCGAGCGAAATGAGCGCGATCTTGGGCGCCTCGCCGATGCCGAGCCAGATGATGAACAGCGGGATCAGACCGACCCAGGGGACGGTGCGCAGCATCTGCACCGTGGCGTCGACCAGATCCTCACCGAGCCGGGAGAGCCCCGACACCAGGGCCAGCGAGACCCCGATCACCCCGCCGAGCAACAGCCCGGCGGCGACGCGCTGGAGCGAGACCCCCATGGCGGCGGGGAGGGTCCCGTCGGCGATCAGATCACCGGCGGCCCGGGCGATGGTGCCGGGCGAGGCGAGAATGTCACGGTGCAGCACCCCCGCCGCGCTGAGCACCTGCCAGCAGAGCAGAAGCAGCAGCGGTCCGACCGTGCGACGCAGCCACCGGGGGACGGCCCGCGGCCGCGAGCCGCGCGCGGAGACCGGTGTCACGGCCTCCAGGACAGGCGAGGGGAGGGTGGAATCAGGTGATATGTCGGGCGGGGCATGATCGAGCGTCATGGGCACTCCACGGACAGCGACAGAGCGGGGGAGGGGGGAGGCGTCAGGACCCCGCCCCGGCGTCCGCGCACAGTGGTGCTACGGCACGGTCAGCCGGGTACGACGGGGTGGTGGGGAGACGCGGGGCTCGGGGCAGGAAGGCGCCGGAGCCGAAAAGTGCTCAGCGGCCGCGACAACACGCGGCGGAGGCCACCCGCAGCAGGTCGATGTGACCGCGCGTGGTGAGCAGAGCTGATCGCGACATGGCGCAGAACGTAGCGAGACTTTCCGGATCCGGTCAATGGCGTCTCGCCACGCGGACGCGCGTTCTCGTCCAGCGGTCGGCAAGATGGAGGTATGCCTCACGCGTTCACCACCAAGGTCCTTCGTCTCACCACCGGCACCGAGGAGACGGTCACCGATCTGACCCACGCCTGCGCCGAATTCCTCCGGGAGGCGGCGACGGACAGGGACGGCCTCCTGAACATCTTCGTGCCGCACGCCACCGCGGGAGTGGCGGTCATCGAAACGGGCGCGGGCAGCGACGACGACCTCCTCGCGTCCCTGCGCACCCTGCTCCCCGCCGACGACCGCTGGCACCACCGCCACGGCACCCCGGGCCACGGCAGGGACCACGTCCTCCCCGCCCTCGTCCCGCCCCACGCGACACTGCCGGTGATCGCGGGCCGCCTGGAACTGGGTACGTGGCAGTCGGTCTGCCTGGTCGACACGAACGTCGACAATACGAACCGTCAGGTCCGGCTCAGCTTCCTGGGCTGACCAAGATCGCTCCCAGGGGTCGTGCCGCCGATTCTCCGTACCATGCGCGCGCGAACGGAGAGAAGCTTGCACGGTGCGGCCCCACACGCGATTGAACGTCCCTATGGCGGATGCGGTAAATGCCTGCTCGGAGTGCGGCGACGGTCGCGCGTGAAGTTGGCGACGTCGTCCCTGAGCGCCAGCGGGAGAACGTGCTCACGGCTGCGGCGTCCGTTGGCGCGCACATCATCGGCTGGGCCGACGACTGGGAGGTCTCGGGCGCCACGGACCCCGTATCCCGCCCGAAACTGAGCCCCTGGCTGCGTGACGAAAGGGGTCCTTACGGCGGTCTCGTTGCGCCCGGCATGGTCCGGCGTCCGACGGGTGGAACTGTCGCGGACCGTTGGTTCCGCGCACCGGATGTACCGGCTCGCAAGGAGATTCTCATTGGTTTCGGTATCCGGGCGACCCTCTTCCCTGCCGGTGCACCGGTGCGTTGGGCGCCCGGTTTCATGCACGGACCCGAACAGAATCCGACGGACGTGCTGTAGCGGAAGGATCGAGTCGGCGGTGAGTTGGAGAGCGGACCACCCACGTCGCCCTCCCTCCACCCCGCATCTCCGGCACAGCCAAGCCGGACGCCGTTGGAAGGGTGAAGCGCCCAGGTAGGCGAGAGGAGGGTTCGAGTGGTCGGGATCGATGAGCAGACAGCGCGTGAAGCCTCGGTGGCGGAACCTCACATCGACCGATCGGCTTCCGGCGAGACGTGGATGATCACGTCTCGTGACCGCCTGATCGACCAGGCCGTTGCCGAGACCCTGCCTTCGCGTAGGCGCGGTGGACTTGTGAGTCACGGTGGGTTCTACGGCGACCCGCTCAGCTCCCCGCGCACCCGGGCGAGGCCGCCCGTCGCCTGCAGGCCGGCACGAGCCAGCGCAAGACGGCGGACAACCGCACCAGCGCTCAGAGGCCACCCACGGTTGCCCCTCACCCCGCCGCCTCCGACCCTCGCAGCCGCCCACCGCGCCGATGACGGGAGTCCGGCAGGCGGGGGGCCGGCCGGCGGGAGTCCGGGACCCGGTCTGGTAGTACAGGGGCACCAAGAGGTTGGG